>CATLZI010000280.1 GCA_950063125.1 uncultured Porticoccus sp.
GGCCCTCCCCAGCTGATGCAGGGGACTGGACGGTGGATGTGGTGGGCGAGAACATTGTCACTACCTGCGACACCTGCCGTAAGGACAGCATTCCCGGTACGGGCCTGCTGCCGAAGCTCTATCAGGAATCCGCCACCGTCACCACCGAGATCCAGAACCTGGTCAGTGGCGCGACACCACCCACTCTGACTAACCTGGAGCAGATCACCGCTCCCGGCGTGGCCATCACCCGTCAGGTGATCGAAGCGATCCGCGAGATGCCGGCCTCAGAGCAGAGTCTGATTATGGGCCGCCTGGTCTCCGAGATCAGCACCGCGCGCACTGTTGAAAAGGCACTGTACGCCCGACGTCTGCTGCTGTCGGGGCGGCAGGTGCCCGAAGTCTACGCCACCGAAGTCGCCCGCGAGCATGCCGACAACTCCATCGCCGAGCTCGATAAAGAAATCGAAAACCTGCTGTTTGAAACCCGTGTGCGCAAGGAAGTGGTGTCCGACACCGTTGCCACATTACTGGAGCGAGCGGCTGCCAAACGGCAGAGTTCCCTTACCGTACCGGAAGTGCCGACCCTGGATCCCAATCCGTTGCGAGGTGGGCGTGTTCAATAACCTCCGATCACGGCGAAAAAACTTTCTGCTGTTCACCACCATGGCCGTGTTGCTGACAGCCCTGGTGGGGTATCTCCTGATGCATCGATTACAAACGGATTCCGTGCAATCCGTCCAACAGAGCATCGATGCCTGGCGGACGATACTGACAGCCATGCGCTGGACGGTGATCGCTGTCATTGCCTTTGGCTGGAATCATTTGGTTGGGCGGCTGGCTGATGCAGAAATCCTGAGCCGGGCCAAAGCAACCAGACTAACAGGCTTACGCTGGCGCGCCGTCACCTGGTTGGTTTTGCTCGAATTGGTGTTAGGGCAGGGTGTGTTGGTCAATGCCATTGGCTTGATGGTTAGAGCTTGATCGTTGGAGCAGGGCAATGAGTGTCGATAGCTATCTGGAGCTCTTTACTTCCCTTTTTGGCTGGACCTTCTACGGCATTCTGTGGGATGTGCTGGTCAGTACCGGTATCGTCTATCTCCCGTTTCTGGGCATCCTGATCGACAACTGGCGCGAACCGGCGCAGGGCGGTGAGGTGGGCCATGCCAGCGGCCTCTCACTGCGGCGGATGGAGATCGAGCTGTTCATTGCGCTGTTGGTAGTCGTGCTGGCCGGGCAACCCGCTGCCCTCACGCCACTCAATGCCGGTACCTTGTCCTACTCGCCGCCGCCGACCTTGCTGAATCCAGCGCCAACAACCGCGACCGTCGCTGCCCCACAGAGCACCTATGGTTCGACCGGATTCACGGGTTCTGCCGCAACCGTCAATGTTCCCGTCTGGTGGTACGGCGTGATCGCCCTCAGCTCCGGCCTGAATCATGCCATTGTCGAAGGCCTGCCAACCGTGGCAGATATGCGCACCTTCGAGCAACAAGCACACCTGGCCACCATTGCCGATCCGCGACTCCGGCAGGAGGTGAGTGATTTCTTCAGCCAGTGCTATATTCCGGCCCGTTCCAAATACCAGACTGAACGACCAAACACAGCGGCCATCAATGGCATTATCACCACCTATGGCGCCGATGACCCCGACTGGATGGGCTCACACGTCTATCGGGATACCGCCGGCTATTACGATACTCTGCGCCCGGCCAATCAAATCACCGATTGGGCTTACAACGCGGCCAGGGATACGGAATACGATCCGACGACTCCGCCAGCCTGGGGCAAACCCTACTGCAAACAGTGGTGGGAAGATGGGGCCATCGGCTTGCGGGAGAAACTGATCAATGAGGCAGATGCCACATCGGCCGGCTTCTCCGGTCTGGTGGTCGCTATCGCGCCGGCACTGGCCAGCGAGCAGCAAAACGACGCCGTCGCCAAAACGGTTCTCACCAATGCGCCCCCCTCCTGGTCGAGCAATGATCTGATCGCCAATAATGCCTCCGGCTCGGGCTTGTTCAATACCGCGGGAAATATCGTCAAAGGTGGCCTGGCGACTGGTGGTGTGGTCACCGCATCGGCCCTGTTTTCCGTCACTATGACCGCCGTGCTGCAGTCATTGCCCATGGTGCAGGCCATTATGCTGCTGGGCATCTATGCCCTGTTACCGCTGGTGGTGGTTTTGTCCCGCTACTCGATTGCCATGATGGTGGTGGGCGGCATGGCCATCTTCACCATCAAGTTCTGGACAGTGCTCTGGTATCTGGCCATGTGGGTGGATCAGAACCTGATTCTGTCCATGTACCCGGACGTCAATGTCTTCCTGCAGATCTTCGCCAACCCTGGGGAACACGATGCCAAGCGCATGTTGCTGAATATGATCACAACCAGCCTCTATTTGGGATTGCCGCTGCTGTGGAGTGGGATGATGGCGTGGGCGGGGGTGAAAGTAGGGCGGTCTATTGATGCGGCGGCGACCCCCATCAAGGCTCCAGCGCAGGACGCGGGAAACCAGGGGGGAAATATCGGGAAAATGGCGCTAACCAAGGGCAAAAAGCGTTAGTCTTTTTCGTACCAGCCAGCGGCATCTGTGCCGTCGTCGAGTTTGCCGGTTCGGTAATTCAGTACGCCTCCACGAACAGAGTCTGAGGTTGTTTTCTCAGAGTTCGTCTCGGCACTTTCAGCGAAAAACCCAAGCACATCGCGCAGAAAATGGCCGATGGCAGCTACGGCCGCGAACATGGCCAGTAATACTCGGTGAGTTCGGGGTTTACCGACTGTTGGGCTCATGATTCCTCCTCAAATTCCGCTGAGTTGAACCGCAGGGCGTTGCAATTTTCCTTGACAGCGCATTGCATGAATTCGTTCTGGTTGGTCGCCTCAATCTCAACAGAAATTTTAACATTTATGCCAAGTTTGACTGTTAACTGCTGTACGACTTCATCAATGATTGTAGCAAAGTCCATTTTGGCTTTGACCGGGTCAAGCGAGATGGTTCCGTAAAACTGCTTTTTGGTCGCGGCTGGTGTGGGTGTACCTGCACCACCCATCCCACCGCGCGAGGGTGGCTGTGGTTCTGCACCGCCACTTCCACCACTGGGTGTGGAGGAACCTCCAGGCTCACCACCCATACCACCGGGATCGGGTGTGGGCTGTGGTGGCTGGGTTGTGCGCTCGCGGTAGGCTACCGCGGCTTCG
>CATLZI010000281.1 GCA_950063125.1 uncultured Porticoccus sp.
TTCCGGAAGATCGCCGCAGCCCTCTGGTGCCAATCAATGAAGCGAAGTACTACAGCCTGGGCCTTGGCTATAAGTGGGACAAGGACACTGATATCGATCTGGGTATTGCCCAGCTGCGCAGCAAGGATGAAATTCCTGCGAACACAAGCTGTGCCGCTAACTGCACCGGTATCGATAATGTGGTGTATAACCCCTACGCAGGGCTTGATATCAAGACTGAAGCTACGGTAACCATCCTGGGCCTTGCCTTCCGAACCCGTTTCTAATGCACAAATATGCGTTTCCAAGTTTGCTGGTAATGGTGCTGGCTGCCTGCCAAGGGCAGCCGGGGCAGCAGGGTGAGCTGTATGTCTACACGGATGCCCAAGGCAATCTTGTTACCATTGAGAAGGTCAAACCCGAGGAAAGGGAAGCTGCTGCGACTGATCGTAAAGCTGAAAGCCTGTCTCTGGGAGAGCCCCTGGAGGACTATCGGCCAAGCGAGGACATAGATCAGGAGCTGGCCGAAAAAGAGCGTGACCGCTTTATTACTTATATGGATGAAAGCGGCCAACTGGTCAGTCGTCCAGTGGATATGGTTGCCGAGCGAGAGGCTGAGGATAGCGCTGAGCCAGATTATGCAGAGGTTTCCAAGGATGAGTTCCTGGAAACCTACCGTACTATACGCCAGGATTGCTGCCATCATTTGCTGGATGAGGCCGTTGAGCTTGCTGCCGGTGCGGAAATGCTGATTACCTTCGATCAGGACAGTCCGGTCATGAAGGGTGACGAACCGCTCAAGGCAAAGGCCGTGAAACTGGCTGAAGAGGTAAGTATCCTAGATTTGAAGGCTTTTATCCGCAAGGCTGATTATGTGGCTGCCCAGATTCTCTGGCTGGATGAAGAAGGGCGGCCTGTTCTTCTGATTGATCAACCGTTCAGCCGAAAATACCCGGAAACCTGGTATCGCTACGGCTATCTGCAGGGAACCCTGCCGCGTGAATCCGGTCAACGCCATCTGGTAGTCTTCCTGCCTTATCAGCAAGAACAGCCGAGTACCGATGGGTTGCAGGCAGTACTGAAAGGCGAATTGCTGCTTTCCGCCCAATGAATTCAGCCGGGTATAGCCCGGCTTGCTATTACAGGTAATACATTATGCGACACCTCACTTTAATGGCATTGGCCGCTCTGGCTCTGGCTGGTTGCAATGGCGGTGAAGACTTTTCTGATGCAACCGTCCCGGGTTGTCCCCTGGGGGCAAGCTGCAACCTTAATCCGCGAGGGGATGTGCTGGTGGAATTGCAGGGGCCACGGGTGGAGAACCTGGGGTATCAGTGTGGAAGCTCTACAGGATATACACGCGGCACGGATTACACCCCGGAAGGCCTGGATATCGAAGTGCCCGCTTATAATGCCTTGTGCCCAGCCAATTCCCGCTCTGTAGAGTTTTATATCGGCAGCGCACTTTTTGAGGGTAACAGGGTCAGCCTGGGACGCTATTTCCTGCCCCAGCAATTACGCAAGGGGAGCTATCAGCTTACCCTGGCGGACCTGATCGAATCTCCGCGTCGGGTGGAGATTCAGGACAGCGCGGTAGGTACCGCCAGCCCGGTATTAAATCGATCTGCATTGTTGCACGCCTTGAATAAACAGGGAGGCGATACCGAAGAAGCTATTGTTATCCCGGGCAATCCTGAAAAAGCCACGGATGTGGAGGATCCAAACACCCTTGTTGATACTCAGCCCGAGCTGGTGCCGGAAAACGCTTTCGATTACGCAGATTTCGATGCGTTCAAGGCGGCATGGCAGGACTTCATTGATGTCGCAAATACAGACGAGCCTATTGACGGCTTCGCCAATGACACCGTGGCTTATGAAGAGCAGGTTGATAAAGGCAATGATCGCTCTCGTGCCGGGCTGTACGCTTTTGAAATAGCCGGGGAATGCGTGATTCTCGAAGGTTGTGATTTTGGCGGTGAAGAAGGCTCAACGGTTTCGTTTACCCTGAATGCACTGGTCCTTCCTGAAGGCCAAATCCTGGGTGGCGGCCTTGGGGTGAGAGCGTCTGGCGGAGAGAATCAGATACTGGATTATCTGGGGTTCAGTTCCGACGCGGGTCTGTCTGATCTTCTTGAGTTGCAAAACCAGAGTGACGAGAGTCTTTCTGTGTTGGTGACCAGTGCCGGCATCGGTGATGCGGATGAAGCAAATACCGATGTGCAGGTATCTGGACGCTTTCTGGGCTCAAGCCTTTATGCTGGTGTGAATATTGACGGCAACAGTGATTTCAAACTGGACTTTCCCTCTGTCACTGACAAGCTTGAAGATGCCGAGAAAGGTGAGATGACCGGCACTTTGCTGGGGGAGGATCTGACGGGTGACCCCTTGCCATTTCGTGCCACCAAGACGGGCTTTGTTCAGGCTCAACCGGATGACACTGTTCTTTCTGGTCTGGTGGGTGACTACACCATCAGGTTGATGCGCGCCTGTGTTGACGATGATTTGGGTGATGATGATGATAAATGCTCGGATATCGTTGAGCCTGATTCCGATGTTGACAGGGAGGTCAGTAACTCCGGTGGCAATTATCCCGAGTCAATTGGCGATCAGAATATCACCCAGGAGCGTGTTCGCGATGATGAAAATGCTGTTGGCGAGTTCTGCCTGTCCATTGATGGTAATGGTCTGATTACGACCGGTGTAGACGGTGCGTGTGGGACGACCTATACCATTGGTTTTGTGACCAGAACGTTCAGTGCCCCTAATAGTGCAAATTTATCAATACGCCTGGCACCGGGGATGGATGTAAGAGCGGATACTCCCCACTTCAACGCCACAATCGAAGGTCGTGTAGATTTGGCTGATGAAGATGACTGCGCCCCGCTTTATCGCCTGTCTGATGATAATTTTGAACTCGGACTCCGGGCCCGCTGGGTGGAAGAGACCTATCTGCCTCGCATTCTGCTGGCAGGTTTCGGTGCTGAGCCGAGCGTTGCGGAGCTACGTCGATTCAACTCGATGCGTAGTGGCGCCGTGCAATTCTTCGCGGGCGCGCCGGGTGATCCAGTTTGTGACCCCATGGCGCCATAGGCTTGAGCCAAATTGTCAACAATGCCCCTTGAAACATCCTGTTTAGGGGCGTAAAGTCCAGCCCGGTTGTTCAGATTGTCAACAATCGGGCTGTTTTATGTC
>CATLZI010000282.1 GCA_950063125.1 uncultured Porticoccus sp.
CGGTGAGCGCAACGATGTCTATTACGTCGGACTTTAACACAAGATGGGTATTCATGCGAGCCCCACCTGTACGCTTGCCTTTGGTGACAACGGTGGAGCTGTGGGCTACTTGATCGGAGAGGAAAACCAGGGGCTGGTCTACATGTTCGCCATGATGAACGAGGCCCGCCTCGCGGTCGGGTTGCAGGGTGTCGCCGTCAGTGAGCGTGCCTATCAGCAAGCGGTGGCTTTTGCCAAAGAGCGGATTCAGGGCGCGATTCCGGGTAAAAACGGTGTTGCCATCATCCATCACCCCGATGTCCGCCGTATGCTGATGCAAATGCGTGCCCTGACTGAAGGTGCCCGTGCCATGGCCTATTCTGCATTGGCCCACGAAGATCGTGCCCATAAACTGGAGGATCAGGAGCAGAGTCGCTATCACCAGCGGCGGGTTGACCTTTTGACGCCGTTGGTAAAGGGGTGGTGCACTGAAATCAGTCTGGAGGTTGCGTCTCTTGGAATACAGGTTCATGGCGGTATGGGCTACGTGGAGGAAACCGGCGCTGCCCAACATCTGAGAGATGCTCGCATTCTGCCAATTTATGAGGGTACTAACGGTATTCAGGCCATGGATCTGGTGGGGCGTAAAATTGCCAGAGATCAGGGGTTGGGCGCAATGGAGCTGATCAAGGATCTCCATCCTGTCCTGCGGGAGTCCGGTGATGCTGGCCTGACGGTAATCGCTGAGTCCTTATCAGCATCCTTGGCGGATTTAAAGGAATCGGTCGAGGTTCTTCTCTCCAGTGCGGCTGACGAGAACTGGGCAGCACCGGGGGCAGTGGCGCATAACATGCTTATGTTAATGGGTACATGTGTGGCCGGAGCCATGCTGGCAAAAAGTGCCGTAGCGGCCTCTAAATTACAAAAAGCGGATAGTGGCAACCCGCTTTTCAACAGCAGCAAGCTGACCACAGCCAATTTTTTTGCAGAGCATGTTCTGCCCAGAACGGCGTCTTACCTGGCGGCGGTCAAGGCGGGTTCCGACTCGGTAATGGCATTGGATATCGATGCATTCTGATCGTCGTTGACAAGTGCTGACAGCGAAGTCTCAATGATTGGCGTCCAGCAACCGCAAAAAAGCCCTGCCGGCATTGGACAGGCTTTTTTCGCGGTGATGGATGTAACCGAGTTGGCGCTCAATGGTAATGCCGGGCAGTTCGATAATCCGGATGCCGGGTTCTACCATACTGGTGGGCAGCAGACTCCAGCCGAGACTGATGCTGACCATCATCTTGATGGTCTCCAGATAGTTGGTGGTCATGGTGGTTGGCAGGGGTATTCCATGCTGCTCAAACACGTTGCGAAGCATCCGGCCTGTGTAGGTGCCAGGTCCCGGAAGAATCGCCGGGTAACGTCGCAAGGTCTCGAGTGTCACCTGGGACTCTTTCAACAGGTTGTGATCATCCGCCACCATGAAAGCCAGCTCATCAGGCCAGATGATGCGTGATTCGATCTTGGGGTGGGCCTGTGGCGCCAGGGTGATGACAGCCACTTCAAACCTGCCCTGTAAAATCCCCTCATAGGCTTTTTCTGAATCCATAAAATCTACCTCCATGGTCACGGAGGGATAGTGTTGGGCGAATTGTTTCAGAACCGGCGGCAAACGGTGTAATCCGATATGATGGCTGATGGCCAGGCGCAATCGGCCGGCAATATCGCCAGAGAGATCGCTGATGGCCTGTTGTGTGTCTGCAACTTCCCGCAGGATACGGGCAGCTCTGGGCAGCAGTGCTTCCCCGGCCTCGGTCAGGGTGACCGATCGGGCAATCCGGTCAAATAGTCGACATTTCAGTTTTTCCTCAAGCAGCGCAATCCGTTTGCTGACGGCGGGCTGCGTCAGATGAATGCGCTCGGCCGCGGTTGAAAATGATCCCGTCTCTGCCACGACAATAAATGATTCAAGTAATTGGGTATCCATGATATCGAGTATACCTATTCCATATAAGAATCAAAATTATAAAAAAGATGAATTTGTGTTATTTGATACCTCTCCTTAAAATGCTCGCAATGATCAATTTTACTGGTGCATAAGATGGCTGGAAAAACCCTTTACGATAAGCTTTGGGACGCACACCTGGTGCAGCAGCGAGCAGACGGTTCTGCGCTACTGTATATAGACCGTCATATTCTGCATGAGGTGACCTCGCCGCAGGCATTTGAGGGTTTGCGTTTGGCTGACCGCAAACCCTGGCGGTTGGATACAAATATTGCCACGCCTGACCACAATATATCGACAGACCGCGAAGAGCGGGCAGCGGGTGTGGATGCGATCCCGGATGAAACGTCTCGGATTCAGGTGAAAACGCTGGATGAGAACTGTGAATCTTTCGGTATTCGTGAATTTAAAATGAACGAGATGGGGCAGGGCATTGTGCATGTGATGGGCCCCGAACTCGGCGCTTCACTGCCCGGTATGACTGTTGTCTGTGGTGATTCACACACGGCGACCCATGGCGCATTTGCCTGTCTGGCCCATGGTATTGGAACTTCAGAAGTAGAGCATGTGCTCGCTACCCAGTGCCTTGTGACCAAAAAAATGAAAAACCTGTTGATCCAGGTGGACGGTGAGCTGGGAGCAGGTGTCACGGCGAAGGACGTGATTCTTGCCATTATCGGTGAGATAGGTACTGCCGGTGGAAATGGATACGCCATTGAATTTGCCGGCCAGGTTTTCCGCAATATGTCCATTGAGGGCCGCATGACCGTCTGCAATATGGCTATTGAGGCGGGTGCCAGGGTGGGCATGGTGTCTGTTGACGAGAAAACCATTGACTATTTCAAAGGCCGCCGTTTTGCCCCGACCGGCGAAATGTGGGACCGGGCCGTCAGTTACTGGCGCACGCTGCAAAGTGATTCAGATGCAGTTTTTGATAAAACGGTCGTCATCAATGGCGGTGACATCGTCCCGCAGGTCAGTTGGGGAACTTCGCCCGAGATGGTTGTGCCGGTCACAGGTAGTATCCCTCGCATTGAAGATGAGTCAGATCCCGCCAAGCGCCAAGCTATTGAGCGCGCATTGAAATATATGGGCCTGCAGGGTGGCATTCCTGTGACCAGCATTCCGGTGGACCGGGTATTTATCGGCTCTTGTACCAACTCCCGTATTGAGGATTTGCGGGCTGCAGCAGCGAT
>CATLZI010000283.1 GCA_950063125.1 uncultured Porticoccus sp.
GAATTCTTTTCAGAAACGCCATTCCAGTCCCAGTTGCTGTTGGTGAAACCAGTTGCCCTCTGTGGCGGTGGCGGACAGTTGGCCAACCAGGGACAGGTTCAATCCGAGGTGATAGCTCACCTCCCAGTTCAACTGATGGTAGTGATGGTCGTATCCCGCCACCGCCTCGTTCAGTTGTAGGGAGATATGTTGTTGCCAGTTTTCTCCCCGAAATAACCAGCCACCGTGTAACCCAAGGCTCGCCGCGTAGTTGGAGGGCAGGCTGTGTTGCTGCTGAAGTTGGCTTTCGGCAAGCAGATAGATCTGGTGCTGCCCGGCGAGACGATAGCTGTGGCCTATGCCGACATTGAAGGTGGGGACCAGCGGATCGTCGCCGTCCGCCAGATATTTTCTGTAAAGCCCTGCATCCACCCGCCATGAGAGGGGTTTGAAAAAAGCGTCGCGGGGCGTCAGCGAGGTGATATTGAGGCCGGTAAAACGCTCCAGCCGCAAGGTGCCCGTTTCCCTGAGCGCCAGGTCGGTTTCTAGGAACTTGATCTGTGCGCCCTCCGGGTACCCGGCGGGAGGATCGAGCAGGTCATGGTAGGCCGGGCGGATCCGTAACAACGTGTATTCCACGTCCTCATTCTGTCCCTGGCTGAGCGCGACCTGGAAGGTCCGGTGGCCCTCATCGTCGCGAACAGCTGGTACGGGTGGTGCCCGATACGGAGAGGGCTCGGCAATCTCGCTGCGTTTTTTCAGTAATGCCAGAGAGGCGTCGGCCACAGACGAGCGGGGAAGCTCCTGCTGTTGGGCCTGGTAGCGCTGCAGATCGAAGGCCACCTCCAGAGCACCGGCCGTGATTGCTGGATGGTCCTCATTATGGCGCTGTTCCGGGAGCGTATTGGCGGGGTCTGCCAGGGCCAGGGTGAGGGAATGAAGTGACGCAGGCAGCTGTTCGATTTTGTATTTCAGCTCGGTGGCCATTGACGGACGGTAGCGTACCTTGGCTACCAGATTTCCGGCGACAATGCTGCGAAGCGTGTCCGAGGGAATCGCGTAGGTCGAAAACTGTTGCGTCAATTGCAGGCTGGGGCGCGCCACGTCCAGCAGTGTGAGAATGCGATAGGCACAGTTCTCATCAAAGAAAAAATAGTCGAAGTGAGCCGGTAACAGCTCCCAGGTATGGAGTAGCAGGCGGTGAATTTCTTCAGCGTTCAGGTTGAGCCGGTATTCCCAGATGTCGCGGTTTTCGACCTCGCTGTACTCTTTTACTTTCTGGTAATAGGGCATCACAGATATGACGCCGGGGTACCCGCCGAACAGGCCGCGATAGGCGTAAATCAGTTCCGGATCATCGTGATTCACATTCGCGGCAAAGTTAATGGTCTGTGCCAGCAGGCGGTTTTCGTCGCGCTGGTTTTTCTGGTCCACCCGAAGAAACAGGTGGCCGAACATGGACGACGGACTGTTCAGGTAAGCCGCAGGAAAGATCAGGCTGATATGTTCGGGCTCGAATTTTTGCAGCCATTGATTGAGCTCCGGGCAGTGGTCCTCGTCAATGGACAGGTTGTCGATCAGGCCCTGGCTGTATAACCACTGTGCCCGGGCGGGGAAACGGCACTGCAGTTGAGGTCGCTGTTCGAGACCCCGGATATTGACGGACATTTCTTCCTCGGGGTCAATTTTGCCGCGGTCGCTGAGGAAAAAATCGTCACTGTCCACTTCGGATCGCAGCACGCCGTCCCAGTCACTGCGTTGGTATTGCAGCAGAGCCAGCCATTGCGGATCACTGGACAGGGCAGAGATATTTTCAGGCGCTCCAAAGACCGGCGCTATCTGTAAAAGAAGTAGCAGGCTGAGGATCGTCGTCAGTATATGATTCATCCATGAATCCTACGGATGTCTGGGAGTGAACATGGACAGGTTGTTGACGTGCCCTGAGGGGAGCGCCCGGCAGCCAATGGGTGCCGGGCCAGGTTTTATACGTATTTGGCCAGTGTCTTGTCGTTGGCCATGAGAGAAACCATGGTCTCGACGATCTGTTCGCTGGTGACGTCGCTGTTGGGATAAAGGGTATTGAAGTTGTCGTGCATGACGCGCTTGAAAGTGGGCACGTCCTGGGGCTGAATTCCCATGGTTGACGCGACAGTGGAGAGGATTTCACCGTCACCTTTGGCGATGTCGTTTGAGAGGCGATCCATATTGTGGAACACCACGGCATTGCTGCCAGTGTAGTTGATGGTTCTGGATGTATCGCAGCCATTGGTGCCAGAGGTCATACCAAAGGTGTTGTTCCCGGAGGTGCCATTGGTTGTCGCAGCCACAACGTGGGAGGCGACGCCGGATTGGCCTTTGAAGAGCATGGAACCCCAACCGCAGCCGGGACCCGTGTCGCTGGCCATGGCAAATGAACTGGCGGTCAACATTACTAAACCGGTAAGAATTGGTCGCATCATAAATAAATTCCTTATATCGATTGAAAACTGCTTCATTACAGGACTGACGAGTATAGGGGAGTAAGGGTGGTTTTGTCAGCGAGCGCGTCAGTCGTTGCCAAATACTTCGCAAAATTGGTGGACTGTCTTGGGCGACAACAGCTTTCCCTGTAAATATTTCAGGTTGCCGCAGTCAAACAGGCCGTTTTGCCGGATAATGGCGGGCTATGAATCAGGACAGAAATTTTGACGACCTCGCCGAACGCTTTCAGCGCAAGGTCTACGGTGGCCTGAAGGGCGATATTCGTCTGGCGGTGCTGTGGCGGGATCTGGAACAGTATCTGCCACAGATTCATGGTGCTGAGCCGTTAACGGTGCTGGATGTGGGTGCCGGTCTCGGCCAGCTGGCCATTCGCCTGGCCAGCCTGGGTCACAGGGTGGTCGTCAATGATGTGTCCGAAGAGATGCTGGCCGTGGCGCAGGTGGCTGCCCAACAGGCCGGTGTTTACGAGCAGATCACCTGGCATCACTGCCCGTTTCAGGCGTTGGCGGAACGGCAGCCGGGCCGGTTCGATCTGGTGTTGTGTCACGCGGTGGTGGAGTGGCTGGCCCGACCGGAGTTATTGTTGCCGCAGTTGCAACGTTTTCTGGCCCCGCAGGGGTGCCTGTCCTTTACCTACTACAACCGGCATTCCTTTGAATATCGCAATTTGCTGCGGGGCAATTTCAACCTGTTGAA
>CATLZI010000284.1 GCA_950063125.1 uncultured Porticoccus sp.
CATTGCCATCAGCCGGGCGCCCTCCGGAAACCATTGGTCCCAGCAAACCAGCACGCCCAGTTTGCCAAGTGATGTCTGAATCGGGTTGAAGCCCAGATCGCCGGGGGTGAAATAGAATTTTTCATAGTAACCGGGGTCATCGGGGATGTGCATTTTGCGATACATTCCGGCGATGCTGCCGTCATTGTCCAGCACGACTGCTGTGTTGTGGTAGAGACCCGGCGCGCGTCGCTCAAATAACGATGCGACAATGACAACACCCAGCTCTCTGGCCAGTGCGCCCAGCCGGTCGGTAGTGGGGCCGGGGATGGTTTCCGCCAGGTCGAACATGGCCGTATCTTCCTGCTGGCAGAAATACAGGCTGCGATGCAACTCCTGCAACACCACCAGTTGGGCTCCGTTAGCAGCTGTCTCGCGGATGCCGGTCATGGTCTTTTCCAGATTTTCGGCCACGTCTTCACTGCAAGCGTGTTGGACAATGCCAATCGTTAGTTCAGCCATGGAAGCGTTACCTCGGGTCATGGATTAATGAGCATTCAGTGTGCCCTTGGGCAATTGCATGGTAATACAGTGAAGGCTGCCATGCTGTTGGATAACCGGCAGGCAATCAACCCCCTCGACCTGGTATCCCGGGAACGCCTTTGCCAGTTGCGCCAATGCCTCGCTGTCTTTTGTATCCCGGTAAGTGGGTACAATAACCAGGTGGTTGAAAACCAGAAAGTTGGCGTAGGTGGCGGGTAGTCGCTGGCCCGTTTGATCGTATTTTGCAGAGGGCCAGGGCAGTGGAATCAGGCGGTAGCTGCTGCCGTCGGCACTGGTCATGTTCTGCAATTCGTCTGCCATGAGCTGTAACTCCGGATAATGACTGTCGGTCTTGTCATCGCAGGCCTGATAGGCAATCACGTTATTGGGGCAGAGTCTTGCCAGGGTGTCGATATGACTGTCAGTGTCGTCCCCTTGCAGAGCGCCGTGCTGCAGCCAGTTGATTTTTTTTACGCCCAGATCTTTGCAGAGCTGTTGTTCTATCGCTGTCTGGTCAAATGACGGATTGCGGTTTGGGTTCAGCAGACACTGGACTGTTGTCAGCAGGGTGCCATTGCCATCGGTTTCAATGGATCCGCCTTCCAGAACTAACGTGCGCTTTTGAACACTCGCTCCCGGATAGGCCCCCAGCTCGAAAAGCGCTGAAGTGAGGGCGTTATCCAGCTCACAGGGGTGTTTGTTCCCCCAGGCATTGAACTGATAATCCAGTAGACAGAGCCCGTGGTCTGTCTCGACCGTGACAGGACCGTAGTCGCGTACCCAGGTGTCATTGGTTTCAACCGGGAATAACTGCAATTTGTCCGCTGAGATACCGAGTTGAGACATCCGTTTTGACAGCGAGTCAAGTCCTGTTGGCAGGACTGTGATGATGACTTCGCCAGCGCCGGTGAGGAGCCTGACCAGTGTTTCATACACCGGAATAATTTCATTCAGGATCGGCTTCCAGTCTGTTCCGCCATGGGGCCAGGTTAGCTGAATGGCATCCTGTGGCTCCCATTCAGCGGGAAGGCGCACTCGGTAGTTGGTCATTGTGGGTGGCCCTGTGCTTTTGTCTTGGTGCTGTTTAACATCATTGTCCGGGCTTTTAGAAACCTATCAAAACTTTCAGGGGCAGCCATAGGCGATGTAGGTGCCTTTGCCATTGATAATTGATTGGCGAACAATGGTGTTGGCTCCCATTTGGAGGGCCTGCTGGCGGGCGAGGTTGTCCAGTTCGTTGCGCACCTTGTCGGCATTGCGGGCAATTGAGCCTATTAAATTTGCTCTCACACTACTGTTGATCTGGCCAACGCGGCGGCACTGATTGACCCGGTCCGCTGGCAATAGCACCACCTGCTCTGCCTCAGGGGGTATTTTTACCCAAGTGCAGGCGTTCATTAGTGTGAAGGAAGCCGAAATGATCAGGGTGATGGCCAGGGTTTTTGTGGCGGGTATCAAGCGGTTCTCCGTCTGTAATTGGGCTGGGGTATAAATATTAAGCCTTTCATCACCTTTTTGGCAGCGGTATGTTGATGCAACAGTGGCAGGAAAACGAATATTGTTCGGATCTGATCAGACCCGATAATAGAAGTCGATGAATAAACTGGATAGTCTGATTTTCAGCGCCGTTATAACGCTCTTTTTATATCTTTTGAAACCCTGCGTTTGGCTGTTTGAATGGGTGGATTCTTATCTTGTATGACGTCGCTGTAATGCCTGAGTGACTGGGCATTTAATGGGTCACCTATCCAGCGGGGCAGCACCTGAAAATTTCGGGAAACCAAACTTTCCCGGTCATCCATTTCTGTAAAGCTCAGCCCGACCATGTCGGCAAAGGTGTGGATGAAATGGGCAGTTGAGTAAGGTCGGTCCGTGGCGCTGCGCCATTGGTCGATGTCTCGAGTTTGCTTGAATTTCGGGGATGTCCAGACCACGAATGGTACCGTGTACATGGCTGATGTGGGGTCGGCTTCACTGCGTCCCGCAAACAGATTATCCGGGTAGTCGTATACTTCCTCGCCGTGATCAGCGAAGTACACCAATAGGCTGTTATCGTGCTTGCCGTCTATCGCCTTAATCAGGGATGACACAACTTCATCATTGTAGAGTATGGCGTTGTCGTAGTTGTTGTAATCTTCAATAAGATTTGGTGTTACCCACTCGGGAACACCACTGTTGTCAGTAAAGTGATTGTAGGTCTCGGGAAAACGGTGTTCATAGGCGCGGTGTGTGCCCAGCAAGTGAACAATAATCAATTTCTTGGCCGCATTTGACTCTAGGGCCGCTGCAAAAGGTGGCAGTACAACTTCGTCGTACTGATTGGCATTCTGTTCCCGATTATTGTTCAGGTAGACCTGATGGTCAGCCAGCTGTGAGAACGTGGTTAGCATGGTGTTGCGGCGAGTCTGGGTTTGCTGGTTGGTAATCCAGGTAATCTCATAACCGGCCTGCTGCATCATGTTTAGCAGGTTTGGCCTGGTAAAAAACAGATCCGGGTTTTTAGGGTCGGCAAATGACAGGATCTGTTGGAGCGCTTCTATGGTATAGGGCCGGGGTGTTATTACATCAGTGAAAACCATAAGCTCATTTTTTGCCTGTAAAGCATCTAAATGGGGCGTTGTCGGCCGATGA
>CATLZI010000285.1 GCA_950063125.1 uncultured Porticoccus sp.
GGGGGTGCGGTGGCGAATCTGCCCCCGGTGCAGATCAATCAGATAAAGCGGTCGCTTCGAAACCGCAACCGCCTCCATTGCAGAGGAGGTATCGAGCAGAAAGTGGCACAGGTAGTAATCCCGGTGATTGATGCCGTTGTCATGCAGGGTTCTGGAAATGCGTGCCAGCCGTCGCACCAGGGCGCGACGTTCGCTCACCCCCATGGCAGAAAGCACCTGGGGATTGCAATATTCATCCAGGGGCAATGTGGGCTCCAGCGCCCGGGTAATCAGGAAGGATTTTTCGTTGGCCGGGTTCCAGCCGCGTCGACCGAACGCCACTGCCGTCATGGTCTCCACCCCCAACTCTGCCAGACGGGAGATGGCACGATATTCATTTTCGGCGCCCAACACCGGGGCGCGCAGATAGAGCAGGTTTTTGAGCAACTCCCCGATACCGATACCGGCATGGGTTTTCACGAAGTACGCGGCACCATCACACTCAAAACGGGTGGTGCGACGGTCGCCCATATCCCGAAACAGTTCACCGGTCAGGGAAAACGCCGCCTCAAACGGATCGCTGTCCCGCCATCGCGACGCGAAGGGCTCTGCCAGAAACAACTTCAAGCTGTGCTCCCCAGAATAACGTCCGCCGCACGCTCAGGCATGCTGTATAAATCGGTCTCATCAGCAAACCGCAGGGCATTGTCGTGCCAGCGTGCGCGATCCCGGTCACTGGCCAGCATATCGGCAAGCAGACGATTGAAAGCCGACTGGTCGAACGGCTGGACAGCCACACGACCACAGTCCGCATCGAGCACATAATGGGCGTAACCACAAACCTCGGTCACCAGCAGAGGCAGGCCGGCCACCAGAGCTTCCAGCAGTACGGTGCCGGTATTTTCGTGGCGGGCCGGATGCAACAGCAGGTCTGCCGCCAATAAGAAATCCGGTACGTCGGCCCGGCCGCCGGGCATAAAGACTTGCTTCCCGACGCCCAGCTGATCCGCCAGACCCTGCATTTTCGCAGGATCGTCAGAGCCCAGCGCCACCAACCGGGTGCGGGTGCGCAGCGTTTCGGGCAGCGCCGCCAGGGCGTGAATACTGCGATCGAGCCCTTTGCGTTCAAAGTCTGAGCCTATCTGAACCAGCAACAGCCCATCGGCTGGCAGGGCGAATTCTGCACCCAGTTTCCGGCGGGCGACAACCCGCAACTCGTCGGCATTGGCCGGAGCGCGGCGATCGGGGGAAATACCCGGCGGCAACAGATGAAAGCGGTGGTCCGGCGTGGCGTAATACTGTTTGAACAGGGCCTGCTGGGTGGCGGAGATCATCAACAGTTCGGTTGTTGCTGCGGGTGAGAAAACCGCCTTTTCATAGGTGGAAAAATGCCGGTAGCGGGGACTGTAGCGGTACCAAGGCTTTCGCAGTCGGCGGGATTTGTCCTCGAAACAGGGGTCTGCTGCGTAATAGACATCGAGGCCGGGCATTTTGTTGAAGCCGACCACTCGATCGACCGGGCGCCTGTGCATGTCAGCCTCAACCCAACGGGTAAACTTTTTATAGCGGCGGTGATTGAACCAGGACCGCACCGGCACTGTTACCACCTCAAACCCCTTCGGCACATCCCCCTGCCAACTCAGCGTATACACCCTGATGCGGTGTCCGCGCCGCTGACAGATTTGAGCAATCCTGACCAGGTCCCGCTGCAAACCGCCAAACGGAAAATATTTGTAGAGTAAAAACGCCAGTTGCATCAAATCGCTCCATGGTCCGCCAGCAGCTTCTGCAGGCGCTCAAATACATTGTCGGGGGCAACACGGGTAAAGCATAGCGGTTGTTCACGCTGCAGGTCGAATTGTCGAGCTTCTTCGGCGGTGGGACGGTATTGGCAGGTTTTCTGCAAACAGGGCGCGCAGGGGAAGTTGCTGACCAGATGGACTTGCGAGGGACCATAAGCGCCGGTAAGCCCCGAATCAGTGGGGCCAAACAGCGACAGACAGGGCACATTGAGCGCCGCAGCGAGGTGTCCCAGTCCGGTATCGACGGCGACGCAGGCCTGTGCTCCCGCCACCACCCCGGCCATGCCCGTCAATGACAATAAGGGCAGCACCTGCACCCGCCGGAGGCCCTCGGCAATCCGTTCTGCCCGGGCTTTTTCCTCGGCATTGCCCCAGGGCAGTTGAACCCCGATTTCACGCTCGACCAGCTTTTCAGCCAGCTCTCGCCAATACAACTCGGGCCAGTGCTTGCTGGACCAGGTAGTGCCATGAAAAAACAGCACCTGGGGCTGACCCGAGGGGGGCCCAGCCAGGGCCTGACGATCCAGACCGTAGTCACCGAGACTCGCAGGCATGGCGTAACCCAGCGCCGCCGAAAATAGTTGCCGCACCCGCTCGACCGCATGCTGGCCTCTCGGTACGGCAATGGGCTGGTGGTAAAACAGTGCCGCCAGCGATTCTCTTGCCGACTGCCGGTCCAGACCAAATCTTGGGCCTTTCGCATAACAGGTCAGCCACGCGCTCTTCAACAGGCCCTGGGCATCGATCACCGCGTCGTAGGAGCGCTCGGCTATACGGCTTTTGAACTCGGTCCACTCACCGCTGCGTCGTGCCTGCAACGGGTGTTTTCGCCAGCGCCGCAGAGCAACCGGAATCACCCGATCAACCGCCGGGTGCCAGGCCGGCACCTCCACAAAGGACTCCTCCACCACCCAGTCAAAACGGATGCCGGGGATGGCGGCGGCTGCATCGGTGAGCGCCGGCAAACTGTGGATCACATCACCCAGGGACGAGGTTTTAATCAGCAGTATCGACGTCATGGTGCAGGCACCAGTCGATCGAGAGCCGCCGTCACCCGTTCCGGGTATAGCTCCCTGAGACACTTGAGGTGTCCCAGCGGGCATTCGCGCTTGAAGCACGGCCCACAATCCACGGGAATAGACAAAATCGCCACCTCATCATTGAGCGGCGGCGTAAAGGCGGGCGAGGTGGAACCATAAACCACCACCAGCGGACGGTTCAGGGCGGCGGCTATGTGCATCAACCCGGAATCATTGCTCACCACGGCATCGACGACCGACATCAGATCAATCGCCTCATCCAGGCTGGTTTTGCCCGCCAGGTTATGGCATTGGCCCTGCTGCTCCTCAGACAAACCGTCGATAATGGCC
>CATLZI010000286.1 GCA_950063125.1 uncultured Porticoccus sp.
TGGCGACTGCCTCTGATACAAGTACATCAGGATCCATCGAGCGCGAACCCTCTGAATACCATGGTCGATTGACTTTCTCTGTTTTCGAAACGTACAAACTCAGAGACCGTGACGTTGGCACCCCGAGTGCGTGCATGTACTCCTGCGCCAAGAACTCCCGCACACTTGACCGCAGAACAGCTCGACCATCGGCGCCACGACAGTATGGCGTTCGGCCACCACCTTTTAGCTGCATCTCCCAGCGTTGACCATTGATAACGACTTCAAGTATGGAAATCGCGCGACCGTCACCGTAACCGTTACCAGTTTGGAACGGACACTGCTGGGTGTATTCAGTGCCGTAAATTGACAGTGCGTAACCACATGCCCAGCCAACCTTTCTCATCGGTGCTGGAACAAAAGAAATGTCACCGGAGAACACGCGGATGAAGTCTGCCGACTGCGCCATGCTGTCGGCGAAGCCTAATTCGTGAAACAGGTTTTGGCTGTGGGCGATGTAATCAGGGGCTTCAATTGGTGTAGGGGTGACCGGGACATAGTGGCCCCTGAAAACTTGGCGTGAGACATGATCATCTCCATGCTTATTTGCATCAGGATCGCAGGTGAGGAAATCCATCAGTGAATAATTTGTCAACTTTGCGAGATCTTTTAGGGTCGAGACGATAAAGGGCATTTTTTGAAGCGGTTGTTTTTTCATTGAGCTTCCCATTGGACAGCTAGATTCGACTTCAATCATTATCTCGGATAATGCATCATTCTCCCATTCTTCTGATTTGGATCTTATTGTATCAATGGGTTACATAACATCGCTGGCCGCTTGAGAGACTGACTGCTTTGTTATAAATAAAAAAGATGCATCAATATAGAAGATAATATTGTGACAGTTCGTCTCACACATTATTCATACCTTCCATCAATAAGCCGGATGCTCAGTGCGACTGTTGTCTCCTCCTGACGTAGAACCGGCAAAGCAGCTAGGTATGAAGATATCATTTTTGAAGTCAAGCAGAGGATACTAATTGGCAGATTCTCACAGGAATGATGAACTTTAAGAGAGACTTCCGCTGCTTTTAAACTGATATATGCGAGAGTATGCGTAACGAGATTTTGGATCAGCGAGCCTTGGCTAAGGCTAAGACTATGACTATGACTATGACGAAACGGAAATACGGTTAGCAGGCAAACTGGAGAAGCAACTGGCAGAGGAGTGTCTCTTGGAAATAGGGTCAAATGGTTCCATGAGGTCTGACGACGTACAGTAGTCCCATTGCCACCAACCCCGATTATCTGCCCATCTGGGCAAATTTTTTTAGGCTTGTTGCTTTTTCCTTATGTGAGTGACGTTGCTGCTTGCTGAGTCGACATACGCCGCCCAGGCATTCATCATTTTTAAGCGCTTCTTCAGCAGGTCGCCTCGCACGTATGCTTTCTCCGCTTCATCTGTTGGGACATGGGCTATGGCAAACTCCGCGATTCTGTGGGGAAAGCCGGTTTCCTCACCGATATAGTCCCTGAATGTTGACCGGAAGCCACTTGTCGGATTTTGTGCCTGTAGTACAGTTCCCAGTGGCTCTGGTGTTTTACCCGTTGACTGTTACTGTTACCATGCTTGGTTCGGTCATGATAATCAGGGTAACGGCAATAGCTGTGCGGGTTTTTATCCTGTTGCTGCTAAATTATCAGGTTAGTCCGGCTACGTTTTTTAAACTGGCGTGGGTAAATGATCCCTTTCATTTCAGCGTCTTTTGCTC
Organism: uncultured Porticoccus sp.; assembly: GCA_950063125.1. GTDB lineage: Bacteria > Pseudomonadota > Gammaproteobacteria > Pseudomonadales > Porticoccaceae > Porticoccus. The sequence continues at coordinate 1,752 of CATLZI010000286.1, forward strand.
TACCTTGAGGCCAATTGTTTCTTTGATTTAACCCAGTTGATCTGGAAAGGTATATTCATGAAAGACCTTGATACAAAAATGGAAGAGACCACTTCGACCCCTTGGGATCAGTGGTTTGAAATGCTGACGGCTTTTAAAGCGGAAAAGGGCCACTGTCTGGTACCACATAATTACAAGACCCCAGAGGGTTACTTTCTTTGGTACTGGGTGCAGAAAATGTGCCGGGACAAAGCCAGGGGCGAACTTTCGGAAGATCAAATTGAACGACTGAATAGTCTGGAGTTCGTCTGGGACTTGCACGACCTGCCCTGGGAAAAAGGGTTTGCTGCATTGCAGGCCTACAAGGCAGAGTACGGCAATTGCCTGGTTCCCGAAGGTTATGTGACCAAGGATAACTATCCCCTTGGCCTGTGGGCATGGAAGCAACGTTATTTTGATGGCAACTATCCCAGAGAGAAGTATCGTCGTCTCGCCGAGCTCGGGTATGTCTGGGATTTGCGTGAATACGCATGGGACTGTATGTTCGCTGCGCTTGAGGCCTATCAGAAAGAGTACGGTGATTGCCTTGTGCCAGAGGGTTATATGGTCGAAGGGGGCGTTGATCTCAGTATGTGGGTAACCAAGCAGCGTTTAGATTTGGCACATAATTATCTTACACAGGCAAAGTTGTCAAAATTGAACAGGCTGGGATTCTGCTGGGCGACGGCTGATGATCTGCCGCACGTGCTGTTTGTGCCGGGAGAGAACAGTAAAAAAAGTAATGTTTCAACTTCAAGCGGCCCGTTTTAATACGAACTGGTAGGATATGACTGGTCTGGTGGCGCGGAGAATCATTGTGACCTTGTTCCCAATCGTTCTCGGTCGCCAGATTATATCCATAAGGTATAGCAAACGTTGGTTGCTGTACGGACTCTCAGTCGGCCTTGTCTTCTGCCCTGGAGAATCCCTCATTAAAACCCATTTGGCCTGGGTTTCGGCATAACTGGATGTTGCCGGGCTTCTCGTTATAAGTTTTATCACCCTCGACTGTTTTGCATTGGCGCTTCAACGGCTCTTGGTGATACCGGTCTTTGTATTCCCAGAACGAATCTTTATCACCCTTTTTGGGCGAAACCGATAAGATTCTGGGTATATAATCCAACGGTATTCCTAAAGGGGCTCTTCCGGTTACTCCATGACTGACTTCAAACACATTGCGCTGGTGGCCAATATCCAGTTGCCCGAGATTATAGACTCCCTGAAGCGACTGATCACTTTTCTGACACAATCCGGCTATCAGGTGTTGCTTGAGCAAAAAACGGCGGAGCTGGTCGGCGACAGCCAATTACCGGTATTTGATAGTGACAGTCTAGAGACGTCGGTGGATCTTATCATTGTAG
>CATLZI010000287.1 GCA_950063125.1 uncultured Porticoccus sp.
TGACCTTTTGTACACCAATGATGAACGAGCGCGAGGAGCAACAGGCGAACCAGTGTGCCGGACTGGATGCATTGCAGCTCAATGATCTCGCCATGACATTGGGTGATACGCCCTCGCTGTCTCTGCCCGGTGTATCACTCAGTGGATTGCGTTGGTTTGACCGGCTTGACCCCCTGCAACTGGCGACGGTCGAGTCACTGGCCGTCACCGGCCTGAGCAGTCCCGATATGACTCGCTGGCAGTTGGAGAAGGTCAATCTTCAGTCACTGGCTCTGTTGCCGGGGGACACTCCTGCCGTGCAACTGAATGAGCTGGCGTTGACCGGTTTCAACCTTGCGGAAGATGTGGAACTGAATACCGTATCGCTTGATGCCCTTGCTGTCGGGCTGGCACGCGACCAGACCAATGGTCTGGCATTTGCGCCGGCACTGCTGGAACGCGTGGGCCAGCTCTCGCCCGAGACTGCTTCCCAGGGGGCTGTCGATGCGAACGGCGAGGCAGAGGACAGGCAGATCAGGCTGAAGCAGTTTGCCCTGCGGCAACTCGATATTGGGACCGAACGGCCACTATTGTCTGCCGGCAAACTGCGGTTCAGCGATATGCGGCTGGCGGGAACAGCGGTGGCTGTAGATACTCTGACCCTCGGCTATCTCAACCTGCTCCCCGGTGCAGAAGAGGCACTGGCGTTGGACAGTCTTGATATGCGGGGGCTTGATGTGAACCGGGATGTCGCTATCGCCGGGCTGACGCTGGGCGACCTTCAGGTGCGCCTGGAGACCGACTCGCAGGGCGCACTGGTGTTTGCCCCGACGTTGATCAACCAGCTTGCGTCGACCCCTGAAAAAAATGATGGTGTCGCGGAGGGTATTGAACCACCAGCGGAGGAACCCGTTGCCATGGGTTTTGAGATGGGTGATCTGCAACTGGGGTCGCTAGCTGTTTTTGCCGATCGTGAGTTGCTGTCGCTCGATGCGCTCGGACTGCAACAGTTGAAACTTGCCGGCGATCAGGTCGAGCTGGCCCGGCTGGAGGTGTCCACGGTGGATTTTCTCGCGCCCGCCCCGGGTACCGCCGTCGTGAGTCACTATGTGAAAATCCCCCGGTTATCCCTGGACAACCTGGCAAAAAATTCCGACACGCTTAGTCTCGAAAAACTCCAGATAAGCGATCCCGAGATCTTCGTGCATCGCAATGCCGATGGCATGCTGCCTATGTTCAGCGAACTCGCCGTTTTGTTGGGGCAGGATGGCGAAACGGTTGCGGGAGAGTCGGAGGATTCTGCACAGCAACCCGCCACAGAAAATGCGCCGCCGTTAAAGCTGCAACTGGCGTCGCTGACGATTGGCGAGCGGGGCCGGTTGCGCATACTGGATGAAAGTGTGTCGCCGCCGCTGGACCAACACTTTACTGAAGTTGATATAGGGGTCAGCCATCTTGGCGATAACAAACCTGATACCTCTGCTGATGTGAGCCTGAACATGGCCCTCAATCAGTTTGGTGCGCTGTCCCTGGCAGGTCAGGTTGCCCCCTTTGGCGATACCATAAGCACAGATCTCGTGGGGGAGATCAAAGGCATTGATGTGCGCAATATTTCCGGCTACGCAAAAAAATACAGCGGCTATAGCCTTGATCAGGGGTTGGTGGATGCGGAAATCAGCGTCGATATCCTTGAAGACACCATTGATGCTGTGGTCACCACCCGCTTCCACAAGCTGCAGGTCTCGCCAGTGAGCAAAGCCGACCTTGAAGCAGGTTCTGCTGAGTTGGGCGTACCGCTGGAGTTCGCCCTGTCATTGTTGCGCGATAAAAATGGCATGATCGAATTGAAGCTGCCGATTAGCGGCAATATCAATTCGCCGACTTTTTCCATCAGGCATATTGTCAACAAAGTCATGTTCAAGGTGATTAAGGAGACGGTGATCAATTATTACCTGCCTTTTGGGCTGGTGGTGAAGACATTGGTTGGCGACAGCCTGGCCGGGATGGGGTTTGAGTCGGTGGTCTTTGAGCCGGGTACAGCAGCGCTGGATGAAGCCGGTGAGGCCAATCTGGATCGTCTCTCGGATATGCTGCAAAAACGCCAGCAGCTGCAATTGGTGTTCTGTGCACCCACTACCCTGCAGGACTGGGCCGCACTATTTTCGCCGGATGAGCTGGCAAGCCTGCAGTCATCAGTGGAAAATGCTCCGCTTTCCGAAACCACGGCAGAGCAATCTGCCGAGTTGACGGCGCTGGCCAATCAGCGCACGGACTCCGCCAAACAGTACCTGATTGACCGGGGTGTCGATCCGGGGCAGATGGTTCTATGTACTGGTAAATTTGACCAGAGCAACAGCCAGCGCCCGGAGATGTCGATTACCGTTGGCCGGTAACCCACAACCACACAATCCGTTGTCACAGCACGAGCAGTAAAACGTATGACAGAGACCACGATCATTAATCCGGCGATTGAACAGATACCGCTGCGCAGCTACACCGAAAAAGCCTACCTGGATTACTCCATGTATGTGATTCTCGATCGGGCATTGCCGCATATCGGCGATGGCCTGAAGCCGGTTCAGCGGCGAATCATTTATGCCATGAGTGAGTTGGGGCTTAAATCCACGGCCAAGCACAAGAAATCTGCCCGCACCGTGGGTGACGTCATCGGTAAATTCCATCCCCATGGGGACAGCGCGGCCTATGAGGCGATGGTGTTGATGGCCCAGCCGTTCTCCTACCGCTATCCACTGGTGGACGGCCAGGGTAACTGGGGCTCCTCCGATGATCCAAAATCCTTTGCTGCGATGCGTTATACGGAATCGAAGCTGGCACATTTCGCCGAGCTGCTGTTGGCGGAATTGGCCCAGGGCACGGTTGACTGGAAAGCCAATTTTGACGGTACCCTCGATGAGCCCATTACACTGCCGGCCCGCGCGCCCCACGTGTTATTGAATGGTACGACCGGTATAGCCGTGGGCATGGCTACAGATATTCCGCCGCACAACCTGCGGGAGCTGATCAGTGCCTGTGTGCATTTGCTGGATCAGCCCGGTGCTACCACGGCGGAATTGTGTGAGCATATACAGGGACCGGACTATCCCACCGAAGCGGAAGTTATTACCCCCCGGGAGGACATCCTGA
>CATLZI010000288.1 GCA_950063125.1 uncultured Porticoccus sp.
CCGGCACACTCGTTCGCCCGCTGTTTACCGTGCTCATTCATCAGGAGGTAACAAAATGTCAGATCGCGAAGCTGAAACTGGTCCAGTGCCAATCGCTCAAACAGTGGCTGGCCCGCTTCATCCGGCGCGGCCTCGTCGGTGGGCAATGGGATACCGCCCACACGCAGACCGGAAGGCGTCATGGCCAGATCAAGTGTCAACCCTTCAATGGATACCTCTTCAATGTGCAGGCTGTTTTCAAGGAGGGGGTTCCAGGCAATATCGAACAACAGCTGGTCGAGTATCAATCGCTCACCACCGGGAGACTGGATGTGGACATTGTTCACTTGCACGGTGCCCAGCATCGGGCGGATTTCCACATAACCGATATCGGCATCCAGGCCCTGCCGCTCCAGCCAGGCAACACCTTGCCAGCGAATCATAAACGGCAATACCGAAAGCGTCACAACCACCAGCAGCGCAATGCTGATCAGGCTCCAGCGGAGGAACGTCAGTAGCTTTTTCATGGAATTTTCTCCCCGGAAACATTCCTTGGAATCATACCGTTCACTTACTCATTGGCCAGGGCCTAGACATCAGCCAGATTTCCGCTCAACTCCAGCCACGCCTTGCGGTCTGATGCCCGCTTCTTCGACAACAGCATATCCAGCAGGCTGTTGGTATCGTCACCGGCTTCAATGGTCAGTTGAACGAGCCGGCGGGTGTCCGGATCCATGGTGGTCTCGCGCAACTGGATGGGGTTCATTTCACCCAGCCCCTTGAATCGCTGCACATTGACTTTGCCGCGCTTTTTCTCCGCTTCAATGCGATCCAGCAGGCCCCTTTTTTCCCCTTCGTCCAGCGCGTAATACACGTCTTTACCCACATCAATCCGATACAGGGGCGGCATGGCCACATACACATGCCCCGCCGCCACCAGTGGCCGGAAGTGCCGCACAAACAGAGCGCACAGCAAGGTGGCAATGTGCAAGCCGTCGGAATCCGCATCGGCGAGAATACAGATTTTGTGGTACCTCAACGCCTCCAGCCCCTCACTGGCCGGGTCGATACCCAACGCCACAGAGATATCGTGTACCTCCTGGGAGGCGAGAATTTCCTGGCTATCCACCTCCCAGGTATTTAGAATTTTGCCCCGCAGCGGCATGATCGCCTGAAACTCCCGGTTGCGGGCCTGCTTGGCGGAACCGCCGGCGGAGTCGCCCTCCACCAGGAACAGCTCCGACAACTCGGGGCTGCCACTGGAACAGTCTGCCAGCTTGCCAGGCAGCGCCGGGCCGGCCGTAATGCGCTTGCGCGCGACCTTCTTGCTGTCCTTGAGTCGCCGCTGGGCATTGTTGATACAGAGTTCGGCCAGCTGCTCGGCATCTTCCGTGTGCTGGTTCAGCCACAGGCTGAAAGCATCCTTCACAACGCCCGATACAAATGCCGCCGCCTCACGGGAGGAAAGGCGCTCTTTGGTCTGGCCGGAAAATTGCGGGTCTGCCAGTTTGGAGGAGAGGACAAAACAGCATTTCTCCCAGATATCGTCCGGCGCCAGCTTGACACCGCGCGGCAGCAGATTGCGAAACTCACAGAATTCCCGCAGGGCCTCCAGCAAACCAGTGCGCAAGCCATTGACGTGGGTACCACCCTGCGTGGTGGGTATCAGATTAACGTAGCTCTCCTGGGTCAACTCACCGCCATCGGGCAACCACTGCAGCGCCCAATCCACGGCCTCGCTCTCGGACGAGTAACTGCCGGTAAAAGGGGTTATCGGAAGCACCTCCCAGCCAGTGGTCGTCCCCTGCAGATAATCGGCCAGGCCATCCTCGTAACACCAGCTTTCGGTTTGACCGCTGTTCTCGTCGGTAAAATTTACCGTCAGCCCAGCACAGAGCACCGCTTTGGCTCGCAGCACATGCCGCAAGCGGGAAACCGAGTACTTGACCGTATCAAAGTATTTCGGATCCGGTAAAAAGCGCAGCTCGGTACCGGTATTGCGCTGGCCACAACTGTCCACCACTTTCAGATCAGAAACCTTGTCACCGCCGGCAAAACCCATGCGATAAACCCGACCATCGCGGCGAATCGTCACCTCCAGCTTGCTGGATAATGCATTGACCACCGAGACGCCCACGCCGTGCAGACCGCCGGAGAACTGATAATTTTTGTTGGAAAATTTGCCCCCCGCATGCAGGGTGGCAAGAATCACCTCAACCCCCGGCAACCCCTGCTCGGGATGAATATCCACGGGCATGCCGCGGCCGTTGTCGGCCACGGAAAGCGAACCGTCCCGGTAGAGAGTGACATCGATTTTGCTGGCGTGGCCGGCAAGGGCTTCGTCGACACTGTTGTCGACAACCTCCTGAGCCAGGTGGTTGGGGCGAGAGGTATCTGTGTACATCCCCGGGCGCTTTCTGACCGGGTCGAGACCTGTGAGAACTTCAATATCTTCAGCGGTATATTTATTCATGAAACCCCGGTTGCTAACCCCAAAAATTCGATAATGGCAGGCAGGTGACGCTCATAGTGTTGAAAACTGTGATCACCGCCCTGCTCAATGGTCATGCGACAGCCGTTGTATCTGGATTCGGCCAGCCGGTAATCCAGCACTTCATCACCGGTTTGCAGCAGCACCCAGTAATTGGCGGGATGCTGCAACTCCGAGACATCCAGGTTTTTCACCGCATCCACATGGCGTTGCTCCAGCTGATATCGCTCGCCGGTATGGTAGTTGGCATTGACGCCCAGATACTCCCCCATCCATTCATACGGTCTTACAGCGGGATTCACCAGCACCGCTTTAAGCCGGTATTTTTCAGCCAGCCAGGTGGCATAGTAACCACCCATTGAACTGCCCACCAACCCCACCGGCGCGTCCGCTTTTTCTATTTCCGCCTGAAGTTGACCGATTGCCCTGGCCGGATCATTGGACAGTGCGGGACAGACAAAAGAGACCTCCGGGCAGTTTTTCTCCAGCCATGCCGCTGTCTGGCGCGCCTTGATGGAAGCGGGCGAACTATTGAAACCGTGAATGTAAACGAGAGACATGATTGACATACAACCTGCAGGACCAGTCCGGAGATTATAACGCTATCGACTGGCAGTGACAGGCTGGGATGGGGATACCCC
>CATLZI010000289.1 GCA_950063125.1 uncultured Porticoccus sp.
GGCGGCGGAGGTGCCGATCATGGCGGCGATATCCGGATCCTGGTTCTTGTCCGAGGACATGACCGTGGCCACGATCTGGACTTCGTTCATGAAGCCCTTGGGAAACAGCGGGCGAATAGGCCGGTCAATCAGGCGGGAAGTCAGTGTTTCTTTTTCGCTGGGACGGCCTTCACGCTTGAAAAATCCACCGGGGATCTTGCCAGCGGCATAGGCCTTTTCCTGGTAGTGGACACCGAGGGGGAAAAAGTCCATACCTTCTTTTACGTTTTTTGCTGCAACGACCGTACACAATACTGCCGTTTTATCCATGGTACACATCACGGCACCGGTAGCCTGACGGGCAATGCGGCCAGTCTCCAGCGTGACTGTATGGTTGCCATATTTAAACGATTTTATTACAGGATTCACAATTATATTACCTCTCCATAAGCGTGAACGGCTCCCAGGGGAGCCGTCAGCAATTCTATTAGCGACGCAGGCCAAGCTGTCCAATCAGCGTCATATAGCGCTTCGCGTCTTTAGCTTTTAGGTAGTCCAGCAATTTGCGTCGCTGGTTTACCATACGGATCAAACCACGTCTTGAGTGGTGATCCTTGTTGTGGTCACTGAAATGACCCTGCAGTTTGTTGATGTTGGCGGTGAGCAGAGCTACCTGCACTTCCGGCGAACCGGTATCACCCACGGACTGCGCGTACTCTTTAACAATCGCTTCTTTTTCAGTTACATTTAACATGGTTATTTCTCCAATATGCGGGTTAGATTCGGGGCGCCCGCGCATATTTACAGGAACCCTAACAGTGAATTCGACCGGCACCACCTGATGGGTCCAATCCGGGATTCTGCCTCACAGGACAGGACTCCCTATCTCACAACAAGACGTTTCGGGGCTACCCGTCCATCTTCTGTGACTTCGCCAACCCCAAGCAACTGCGGCAGGGGCTGGCTCATTTCAAAGACACGCACTATATCGCCTTCTTCACTTTGACGATAGACCTGCGGCACCATCACCGCCTGTCCCCGGCAAAAATAGAAAGCCAGATCCTCATCTAACTGCAGTGCAGCCAGATGTGTCATCCCGGCATCCATCGGCAACAAAAGTTGGTCTAGCTGATCCAGACCACTTTCTTCCCTGAGTGATTGCAATTCACCCAACGTCACCGACTGATCTTCTTTAAAGGGCCCGGCGGCGGTGCGCCGCAAAACCGATAGGTAAGCGCCACAACCAAGCCGCTGGCCAATCTCTTCCGCCAGCGTGCGAATGTAGGTTCCCTTGCTGCAGTGGACAATCAGATCGGCCTCCGGGAACTCACCGCCGCGAAACTCAACCAATGCCAGCGAGTGAATTGTGACCGGCCGGGCTTTTCGTTCAATTTCCAACCCTTCACGAGCCAGCTTGTAGAGCGGTTGACCCTGGTGCTTCAATGCCGAAAACATCGGGGGCACCTGATCGATATCACCCCTGAAGCCGTCCAGAACATCCATCACCTGAGCTTCAGTTAGCTCAGGGGCACCGCTGTCACGGGTGACCTCTCCATCAGCATCGCCGCTAACAGTCGCCATACCAAAGCGAAAAGTCGCGCGGTAGCATTTATCCGCATCCAACAAAAACTGGGTAAACTTGGTTGCCTCGCCAAGGCATACTGGCAAGACGCCCGTCGCAAGCGGATCCAGATTGCCAGTGTGCCCCGCCTTGGCGGCCTCAAAAAGGTGTTTCACCTTCTGCAAAGCGCCGTTTGAGGAGATCCCCAGCGGTTTATCGAGCAGCAGTATACCGTTGACCAACCTGCCCTTGCGACGACGCGCCAAACTCAGTCCTCCCCGGAGGAATCTGTATCTGTATGCCGCGCCCTGTCCCGATTGACCGCGTAATCAATGAGCGAAGACAGCTCCTGAGCACGCCTGCCAGTGAGATCAAAAATAAAACGCAATTTTGGCACAATTCGCAGCAACATGCGTTTGGCCAGCAACGTCCGCAAAAATCCGGCCGCACCATTCAAAACCTCGGCAGCTTCACGACTCTCATCAGCAGACTCGGCCCCGACCAGGTTAACGAACACCTTGGCACTGGAGAGATCGCGGGAAACCTCTACGGCAGTAATATTGACCAGCCCCAAACGCGGGTCCCTGACTTCGTCGCGAATCAGTTGTGCCAGCTCGCGCTGCAACGCATCTGCGACTCGGTCATTTCGGGGAAATTCTCTAGGCATATCGGTTTGGCGTCAGCACAATCAGAGCTGGCGCGCGACTTCCCTGATCTCGTACACCTCAATCTGATCGCCGGGTTTGATATCGTTATAATCTTTCACCCCGATACCACACTCAACACCGTTGCGCACTTCGTTGACGTCATCCTTGAAACGTCGCAGCGATTCCAGCTCACCCTCATAAATGACGATATTGTCGCGCAACACCCGAATACGCTTGTTGCGATGGACTGTACCTTCAATCACCATACAACCCGCTACCGCACCAAATTTAGGAGAACGGAAAACATCGCGCACTTCAGCGATACCGGTGATGACTTCACTGCGCTCCGGTGTCAGCAGGCCACTCAAGGCCTGTTTCACATCATCCAACAGGTTGTAAATGATGCTGTAGTAACGCAGGTCGACCTGCTCCTGCTCCACCAGCTGACGGGCAGCCGTATCGGCACGAACGTTAAAACCAAACACCACGGCACCGGTAGTAATGGCCAGGTTAATATCGGACTCGTTGATGCCACCGACACCGGAGGCCACAACATTTACTTCGACCTCGTCAGTGCCAATATCCGCCATGGCGGAAAGAATCGCTTCCAGAGAACCCCGCACATCAGCCTTCACCATCACTGGGAGAACACCCTTTTTGTCCTGGGATTCAAAGGTGGCAAACATATTTTCCAGCTTGGCGGCCTGCTGGCGGTTCACACGGTCCTGACGGGTTTTGTCCTGACGCATTTCCGCCAATTCACGGGCCTTGCGTTCATCTTCTACCACCAAAAACTCTTCACCGGCCGCTGGCGGCATATCAAGACCGAGAATCTCTACCGGTATCGATGGCCCCGCCTCAACAATCGGCTTACCGGCTTCATCGACCATCGCACGGATTTTGCCGACACTT
>CATLZI010000290.1 GCA_950063125.1 uncultured Porticoccus sp.
GGCTGCGACCAATATGCCCGCCAGCAAAAAACAGCGTAAACAGTTACCTGAGGACAGAAAACGCTGGGAGCGCCAGATGAAACGACTGCGTTCCAAGGGGCCATCGTCCCGATAAATCGGGCCAGCTGTGGGGTGACAGGGAATGGTGTTTTGACAAAACGAGCATTTGTAACCGGTGCCACCGGGTTTGTAGGTGGTGCCCTTGTTCGCCGCCTGGTTTCTGATGGGTGGGAGCTGGTGGTGCTGGTTCGCGAGCAGAGTCAGTATGCTCCCCTGGAAAAGCTGGGGGCGACTGTGGTTTTCGGTGACCTCTGCCAGTCGGAATCCCTGTCTGGTTTATTAAAGGACTGCTCCATCGTTTTTCATTGTGCGGCGCTGACAGGTGTTGAACACCAGATTGATGATTTTCATCAGGTTATCGCCCAGGGCACAAGCAATCTCCTCCAAGCAGCCGATTCGGCCGGGGTGCGGCGTTTTGTGTATGTCAGCAGCATTCTTGTTTATGAGCTGACAGAAAATGCCACATGGTATACGGAATCGATGCCGCTGCTTACCTCCAGTATGGACCCCTATGGTCGAGCTAAAATTGCAGCGGAATCGGCATGCCTTGAAGCCCGCCAGGCTGGCTTGTTTCAGGTCAGTATCCTGAGGCCGGTTTTTATCTATGGACCTGGGGATCGGCCAGGTGGTTTTTTGCCCACACTGCTGTCAATGCTCAAAGCGGGAAAATTCCGTTTGGTTGACGGAGGCCGCAGCCAGATTCCCATGATATATATCAGTGATCTGGTGGACCTGTTGATACTTGCCGCAGAGCACCCCCAGGCCGATGGCCAGATATACAATGCCTGTTCCAAAGCCTCGCCCCAATGGCATGAACTGACCATGACGTTATGTGAAGAGATGCAGCTGGCTACGCCCGGTAACGTCAATGCTCGTCTGGTTGGACTACTGGCCAGTGCCGCCGAAGGCCTGGCAAAAATCGGGCTGCTGGGTAAATTGCCCATCAGCAAGGCGGCGGCAAAGTTGTTATCCCATGATGTCCGGTTTCCCACCGACAAGGCGGAGCAGCAGCTGGGTTATCAATCCCGGGTTGCCTTTCGGCAGGGTATTGTTGACTGTATTCCCATGCTTCGTGAATCTCTGAACCCCGGTACAGGTAGTGAATAAAAACGTGTCAAATTCTGCAGACCCTTTCGCCCTCCGTAACAACTTCAATCTTCTGCTGAGTCCGCTGCCCGGCCAGATGAGGCCTGTGGATGGGCTGCGCGCCATCTCTATTCTGCTTGTGTTGGCTATCCACTGTGTCTGGATACTGGCCGTTTTCGATGAAGGGGCGGCCCGGTTTTTTTATCAGGCGCCGTTCTGGCTGAACTGGGTATTCAATGGCGAGTTGGGTGTTGATGTTTTCTTTGTGATCAGTGGTTTTCTGATTTCATCGATTCTGATGAGTGAGCACCAGTCTTCGGGCAGTATTCGTTTCGGTCATTTCTACAAACGCCGATTCATGCGACTGATGCCGGCTTATCTGCTTGCCATGGGCTTTGGTCTGTTGCTGTTGCCCAACAAGGAATACATCTGGAGTAACCTCCTCTACATCAATAATTTATTGCCGGCCTCCACTCACTTTATGCCCTGGACCTGGTCTCTGGCGATTGAGGAGCAGTTCTATTTTCTATTCCCGCTCCTGTTGCTCTGGGTCTTGCGTCGCCGCAGTGTACGGTTTTTAGCGGTTGCGATGATGGTTGCAGTTGTTGCATCACTGCTAATTCGTTATCTGGTGTTCAAACATCACCAGTTGCCACTGCCCATCTGTTGGTATGAAAATGCCTGCGAAGGCTTTTTTGATGTGATTGATCATATTTATGTGAAGCCATGGACGCGTTTTGGCAGTTTTCTGCCCGGGATTTTCGTCGCTTATTTCCATGTCTACCACCCAGAGGCGCTGCGGAATTGTTTCCGGAGGAATGGGAGGCTCATTGCCTGGCTATCCTTTTTCTCACTGCTTGTGGTGGTGCTGGTGCTATCGATCCCTGTCAATAATCAACTGGTGTCGTTTCCTTCATCACTGAGCACTTTTTACTACATGAGCTTCAGGCACCTGTTTACCATGGCCATCGGGTTTCTTCTGATCAGTAGCCTCTACTGTGAGTATGGCTTTTGTGGTTGGCTGGCCCGGGGGCTTTCCGCCCGCTGGTTATATCCGATAGGACAGTTGGCCTACTCGACGTACCTGTTCCACCCTTTTGTGATCGGTGCGCTCTATGGTGCGCTTTTCCAGCTGGCGGCTGAATTGCCCACCCTTCAGAAAATTGCCATAGCAACGGTTGCGGGCGTTCCCCTCAGCTTACTGATCGCCACCGCCGTGTATTTGTTCGTAGAGCGGCCCTTTATGAATATGCGCGGTGGGCGCCGGCGAGGAGTCCCGGTGATGCCGGTCAGTAGTTAGGAGGGCAAGTTTACTGCGCATCCAGAGATTGGCCGGTTATCCCTTCGCTGGCACTGCCCATAAGGTAAAGGTAGGTGGGCATAATGGCTGTCGGAGTGGTTACGGTTGCAGGATCTTCCGCCGGAAATGCCGTTGCCCGCATGCGAGTGCGGGTTGCCCCGGGATTGATGCAGTTCACCCTGATGTTGCTGGTACCCTCAAGCTCATGGGCCAATACCTGTGACAAGCCTTCAATGGCAAACTTTGAGACTGCATAAGCGCCCCAATAGGGTTTGCCCACTTTGCCGACACTGGAGCTGGTAAAGATAATCGAAGCGCTATCTGATTTTTCCAGCAGGGGCAGGAGGGCTTTGGTTATGAGAAATTCGGCGGTCACATTCACCTGCATGACTTTTTGCCAGCTGGCCAGTGTGTAATTGGCGATGGGTGTGCGCTGTCCCAATTCCCCGGCATTGTGAAGCAGGCCGTCCAGTTGGCCGAATACCTCTTCCAGACGGTCGTGCATGTCACGGTAATCTTTCTCCACCGCACCATCCAGAGAGATTGGGTAAATACCCGGCTGCGCGCCGCCGGCCTTTTCGATCTGGTCGTATACCTCTTCAAGTTTGGGGACTGTGCGGCCGATAAGGATGACGGTGGCGCCATG
>CATLZI010000291.1 GCA_950063125.1 uncultured Porticoccus sp.
CCCTGGAGTGCAGGCTTATATGGACTCCATCCGAAAACGGGCAGCCGAACAAGGTTATGTTGAGACACTGTTTGGCAGGCGCTTGCATCTGCCTGAAATCAGGGCCAGTAACGGGATGCGTCGGCAGGCTGCAGAGCGTACTGCGATCAACGCCCCGATGCAGGGAACAGCGGCCGATATCATTAAACTGGCAATGATCAGTGTTGATCAGTGGTTGGCGGATAAAAAGCTCAACGCCAGGATGATCATGCAAGTGCACGATGAACTGGTTCTGGAGGTTCCCCAGGCCGAGCTGGAGGACGTGTTGTCTGGCCTCAAGGCTCGCATGACCGATGCCGCCCGGCTCGATGTGCCGCTGCTTGTCGATGTGGGTGTCGGTGATAACTGGGATGAGGCACATTAAGCGGTTTGGCGCTTTATCAAACCGAAAAAGCCATACAATTCTGAGACTAAAGAAAAAATTATTTTATAATCAATCACTTAAATTTTTTTAAGCGGAATGGGAACTCATGCCATAAATAACTGACTAACCTTACGAGCAAGCAAATATTGCTTTGTTCTCCCCAAACTAAATGCAAAGCTCGTTAATCCCCAAACAACAGCAAAGCACGCCCTGATCTCAATGGTCAGGGTTTTTTTTGCCCTGTTAGCTCGACGAAAAAGGACCTGAATAAAAAACTTCTTACCAGAATGGAACTTTTCATCGGCAGGAGAGACAAATGAATACAAGCAACATTGCTATTTTCTCCCCAAGTTAAATGCAAGGTTTGTAAACCCCAAGCAACAGCAAAGCATACCCTGATCTCAATGGTCAGGGTTTTTTTTACACGGCTTATCTTCGAAAGAGGGTTATTGGTCGATCAACCAGGATTGAATCACCAGTTTTAATTGCTCAATACCCGTTTTCTTCAGCGATGAAAAGGTTTGTACTGTCACCTCATCCCCGAAACCGGCTTTGGCAAGCTCGCGTTTGACCGTCAGAAGTACCGTTTTAGCGGGTCCATTGTTCAATTTGTCCGCTTTGGTGAGCAATAGATGAACCGGCATGGCAGACTGTGTGGCCCAGCCGATCATCTGCCAGTCATATTCCTGCAATGGATGGCGAATATCCATCAGCATCACAAGGCCTCTCAGGGATCGGCGTTGTTGCAAATATTCGGCGAGGTTGCGATCCCACGCCTGTTTCATGGCCTTCGGTACTTTGGCAAAGCCGTAACCGGGCAAATCCACCAGACGGCAGCTTTCGGTCAGGGCAAAAAAATTGAGCAACTGTGTGCGGCCCGGTGTTTTGCTGGTTCGGGCCAATTTGCTATTGTTGGTAAGGGTATTGATGGCGCTGGACTTCCCGGCATTGGAGCGCCCGGCAAAAGCAACTTCCCTGCCGACATCCTCCGGGCATTGCCAAACTGTCGGGGCGCTGATGAGGAATTGAGCCTTGGTAAAAGAGATTTCTTCTGACATATGGAAAAGCCTTGGTGGAGTAACCTGATATCAACTATTAAGGTCGGAGGGGGTTTGGTATATAATGCCTCCGCTTTTTAGAAGGCAATAAGAATGTCCCATTGTAGCGGAATGCAGAGAGCGGATTAACCAATGAAAAAAATGATTCTGACAGTGACTGCCCTACTCACAACGGCCCTTGCTGCCCCTTTTGCCCTTGCGGCAGGGGATGCTGCAGCCGGCCAGGCTAAAACAGCGATGTGTGCTGGCTGTCATGGTGCCGATGGCAACAGTGCCATGGCGACCTTTCCGAAGCTGGCTGGCCAAGGTGAGAAGTATCTGACCAAGCAACTGCAAGATATCAAAGCAGGTGATCGTGTGATACCTGAAATGACCGGTATGCTGGATAACGCATCTGAACAGGACCTGCAGGATATGGCGGCCTATTATGCGTCCAAGACCATTCAAATGGCCGGTGCCAAAGAAACCGATCTCGACCTTGGTGAGCGCATCTACCGTGGAGGCAACATCGAAACCGGTGTGCCAGCCTGTACCGGCTGCCACTCCCCGGCGGGTAATGGTAACAACCCTGCGGGTTATCCGGCATTGGGCGGTCAATTTGCCGAATACACTGCCAAACAGCTACGTGCCTTCCGCACTGGTGCCCACGATCCCGCTAATTCGGCAGCCCGGACCAATGACGGTGACTCACAGATCATGCGCGGTGTTGCTGCCCAGATGAATGATGTTGAAATCGAAGCGGTGTCGAATTTCATCGCCGGATTGAAATAAACAGCAGTTTGCCTGGTATTTGACCGGCATTTTTAATGCTGTGAGTGGAACCTGTTCGCTCTCTGTGGTCTATGCAGGGTAATTCAATCAGTCTAAAGGAAAAGCTAATGCGCAATCTGCTGTCGACTATTATGATGTCTGTCGCGATGCTGGCCTTTGTTATGTCTCCTGCCCATGCAGAGGAGCCCTACAAAGCCGGTGATCATTACCATGTGTTGGCCGAGGTGGTTGCCACCAGTAATCCTGCCAAAATTGAGGTGGCAGAGGTGTTCTGGTACGGGTGTAGCCACTGCTACACGTTTGAGCCGGTGCTGAATAAATGGACGCAAGGATTATCCGACGATGTTGAGTTTGTCCGCGTTCCGGCGATTTGGCACCCGACTATGCGCCTCCATGCCAAAGCTTATTTCACTGCCAAAGCCATGAAATCCCTTGATCAGCTCCATGAGGCTATTTTTGAGGAAATGAATCCCAAAAAAGCCAAACTGAAAACAGAAGATGAAATTGCCGACCTGTTTGAGGCCAATGGTATAGATCGTGCAAGATTCACTAAAGTCTTTAACTCGGCAGGTATCGATATGGCTGTTGATCTGGCAGCCAAAAAACAGAAGCGCTATGACATCCAGGGCACACCCGAAATGGTTGTGAATGGAAAATACCGGATCTCCGGTCGCGATAATGGTGGCAACGAGGGTATGCTGAAAGTGGCTTCCTACCTTATTCAGCAGGAACGTTCGTTGATGGGTCAATAACGAACGCTTCAGTCCATTGCGATATCCACCGCCGTAGGTGCCTCTTGTTGTTATACAACGGGAGGCTTGACCCAAATATTATTAGTGGCTTCTATT
>CATLZI010000292.1 GCA_950063125.1 uncultured Porticoccus sp.
CCCGGTCTTCATCTGAGTAGTGGGGGTTATCCGGGTGGCTCAGAACGGCCATCGCACCAATGGTTCCCCGCTGTGATTTCAGAGGGACTCCCAGCCAGCTGGACGAGGTGTCTGCCAGCCCCCTCAGCTCATTGATATCCTTCGGCAAGAGCAGCAGTGTTTTGCCGGTGCGGATGACCTCTACGCAGTGGGCCGTTGAATCGATTATCGAAGGTGATACCTGATTGTCTGCGTGGTAGGGGAAACACACGTCTTTTTTAATATCATCGTAGAGCGCGATCGAAAAGCTGGCAGCCGGCAGCAGGTTTTCAATAATTTGATGAATCCGTTCAAACAGGGTGGGCAGGTCCTCTGCTGCGTGGGCTGCTTCTGAAATGGCAAACAGGGCCGCCTGTCTGGCCTCAATGCGTTTGCGTTTGGTGATATCCCTGGCTACGGCAATACGCAGTTGATCAGAGTCGGACCAGCGCGCTGACCACATGATATGAACAATCTGCCCATCCTTGCGCACATAGCGGTTTTCAAAATGGGGTTCGTGCCTGCCGGACATGATGTCCCGGGCCGTTTGCAGGGTCATGTCGCGATCTTCTGGCAACACCAGATCAATCATGGATTTGCCAATCATCTCCTCACCGCTGTAGCCAAAGATGCGTTCACCTCCCCCGCTGACGTAGACAAACTTCCCCGCTTTGTCCACCACACAAATGGCATCCAGTAACAGGTCTATATAGCTGCTCAGCGATGCATGAGTGTCTGCTTCCATAGTGAGCTCCTGAAAGGAAGGTGGGCTCTGAAGTTGATGGGAGGAGCGGGCCTTGCGGCCGGTGGTGGTCATAATGCTTACCAGAGAGATCCAATCAATACTCTATCCTTGATGAGATGCCAATCGGTATAGGGTTTGGGGGCTTGGTGCGCCCTGTAGTCCACATAGGTCGATCGCACGTTGTCTGCCATAAATAACAGCCCTGAACCGGGGGATGTTATTCACCTATCCACTCGACCTTATAGAGATCGCGCCGCCGATCCAGGAAGTTTCTCACCGACCCTTCATTCTGCAATTTGTTCAGCTTTTCCAGATCGAGATCGACAATCAGTGTCATCTCGGTATTGGGGGTGGTTTCGGCCATGATAGCGTCGTGGGGGAAGGCGAAATCCGAGGGCGAGAACACCGCTGACTGGGCATACTGAATATCGGCACCGTCCACCTTTGGCAAGTTACCGACACTGCCGGCGATTGCCACATAACACTCGTTTTCAATGGCTCTGGCATGGGCGCAGCAACGCACCCTAAGGTAGCCGTTCTTGGTGTCGGTCCAGAACGGCACGAACAGCATTTGCATGCCCTGTTCCGAGAGCAGGCGAGCCAGCTCCGGAAACTCCACGTCATAACAGATCAGCACCCCAATTTTGCCAAAGTCGGTATCAAACACGCGCAGGCCATTGCCGCCCTGCATGACCCAGGAGCGTTTTTCACCGGGTGTTGGGTGAAGTTTGTACTGGGTTTCAAGGGTGCCGTCGCGACGACAGAAATAGGCCACATTGAACAGCTCATCGTTCTCAATCAACGGCATGGAGCCGGCGATGATGTTGATGTTGTAGGAAACCGCGAGCCGGGAGACGGCCTCGACAATTTCATCGGTAAATTCCGCCAGCGCCTTGATGGAGTCAATGGAGTTCGTGTGATTTTCTATCCCCATCAGTGGGGCGTTGAAAAACTCCGGAAACAGGGCCAGGTCACACTGGTAATCGGAGAGCGCGTCCACAAAGTACTCAACCTGCTGCATCAATTCCTCGACGGATCCGAGGGAGCGCATTTGCCACTGAACACAACCGATCCGGGCGGTGGTGCGTGGTGCGCCAATCAACGGGGCTTTGCGCGGGTCATAGTAAA
The DNA here is from genome assembly GCA_950063125.1 of uncultured Porticoccus sp. Lineage (GTDB taxonomy): Bacteria > Pseudomonadota > Gammaproteobacteria > Pseudomonadales > Porticoccaceae > Porticoccus. The sequence goes on from CATLZI010000292.1 coordinate 1,892, forward strand.
GGTTGTGCCACTCCAGCAGCGTGGCATAGCCACGGGATTCCTTGTCTTCCGGCAGGTAATCGTCCAGCACCCGTTTCACTTCGAAGTCATTGGATAACTGGAAGGTCAGGATAGGGTCGTAAATTTCTTTCTTTTTGACTTGCTCGATGTAGGCTTGTGGGGTGAGCTTGTCAGCAAAATTCTTGTAGTTGGGGATCCTCCCCCCCGCGACAATGGATTTCAGGTTGAGATTTTGGCAAAGTTCCTTGCGGGCTTCGTAGAGTCGTCGACCCAGCCGCATGCCATGGTAGTCGGGCGAGACGAACACATCCACGCCGTACAATACGTCACCGCTCGGATCGTGTGTGGTCAGATACGCATCACCGGTGATCTCATCATAGGTGTGCTGATCACCAAATTTATCGTAATCGACAATGACCGAGAACGCTGCAGCCACAATAATGCCGTGATCCTCGATACAAATCTGGCCATCAGGAAACACAGCCAATTGGGCGCGGAATTTCTTCAGTGGCCAGGCACCACCGAGACCCGGATAAACATAATCCATTAATGCCTTTAAGTTGGGGTAGTCCTCCTTTTTCAGGTGTCGTAGGGTCAGTTTGTGTTCCGGTTCTTCGGGATGAGTCGTCGCGTTCACGAGATTTTTATTCCTGGATTAAAAAATGGATGTCGCAGCTAATAGCTGGAGCCGAGCCCTGCTGTTGTCCAAGGTTGCCGAGAGGGAGGCACCTTGTCGGGGCATAAAATAGATCGTTCGCTGAAAGCGGGCTATGTGCTCTGCCACAGATGATAACTTAAATTGGCCTGATGAGACGGCTGAAGTGCAACGGTTCGGAGTATAAATAAGTATGTGGGTACCTGGAGTCCTGTGGTAAATGATTCAGTTAAGACTGAGCTGAAGGTGTGTAGCGTTGCAAGGGGGCTGCCGAAGGGTTGGAGAGAACCTTGACCCGGCAGGGGCCGGGCCAAATTCTCCGTAGCAAAGAACTAGAAGGTTTCTTTTGTTGTTTTAGTCCCTCCGCTGGATTTGACAGCTGCCAGTGCCGTGTCGCGATCTTCAGCGCTTTTGAACATCTGGCTGGTTCCCAGTACGCGGCGCTTCGGGGTCTTCAGTTCAAAATAATGCTGATTACCCTCTGATTTTTTCTCGTAGAGAGCATCGTAAGCGCAGCTATGCTGGACAT
>CATLZI010000293.1 GCA_950063125.1 uncultured Porticoccus sp.
GTGTTGAGTGGGCTTTCCGGGCACGGGGATTTCGCAGAGATTGAACAGTGGCTTGCTCAGAGTGACCTGGCCCCCGAAACGCCGATCAACCTGATCCACGGTGATCCGGAGGCGCTGGAGGCGCTGAGGGATCACTTGCGTCAGAACACCCGGTTTGAGGTGGATGTGGCAGGCTACCAATCCATTTTGCGTCTTTGATGTGAGACCGGGCAAATACCCGGGGTAATCCGGATATTTACGGCGAGGATTTCTAGTAGGCCACCATTAACGTCAGTAGAGTTATCAGGGAGAGATCATGAACGGCTATTCCATTGAGGATTCACATCGAATCCAGCAGCGTGCTGCCCAATACCGGCAGCGTTACCCCCAGTTTGCCAACTGGGCAAAAGGGCGCGGGGTGATCGAACATACCGATTTGACCCAGGTGCGCGTGTTCGACCTGTGCCAGGAACTCGTTTGTGCCGGGCGTTATGACTCGCTCGACGATGCCCTGATTATTTTCGAGGCTGCAGACACCCTCACCAACGCGGCCATGTGGCTGGTAGCCCACATGACTTATGCCAGCAGAGTGGACCTGTCCGGACAGCCGCTGGCGGCGGATGACTTCAAGGAAAATCCCCAGGGGCATACCGGTGGTTCGCTGAACATGGTGCCTGCCTATCTTGGCTACACGGCCGCCAACGCGTTGGCGGGGCTGACCCGTAGCTGGCTGATGGGGCAGGGGCACTGTGTGGCGGCTATCGAAAGCGTCAACATACTGCTCGGCAATCTGCATCCAGAACAGCAGGCTCGGTACACGCTCGACGAGGCGGGGCTGTCCCGGCTGGTGAGTGACTTTTACAGCTACGCCGTCACTCCGGATGGCACACCGGGGGTTCCCCTGGGCAGTCACGTCAACCCCCACACTGCCGGCGGGCTGATCGAGGGCGGATATCTGGGCTTCGCTGAACTGCAATACACCCACATGCCGCTGCCGGGGGAGCGTCTGGTCGCGTTTCTCAGTGATGGGGCATTTGAGGAGCAGCGGGGCAGCGACTGGGCAAGCCGCTGGTGGCGAGCTGAGGACTGTGGCCTGGTGACCCCGGTGATGATTGCTAACGGGCGCCGCATTGATCAACGGTCAACCATCTTTCTGCAAGGAGGCACGGACTGGTTCCGGCAGCACCTGGAGCTCAATGGTTTTTACCCCATACTCATTGATGGCCGCGATCCTGCGGCCTTTATCTGGGGCATCTTCGAGGCCGAATCGAGGCTTCAGGCGTGCAGCGAACAGGTCAGCGCCGGCCACATGAGGTACCCTGTAAAGCTCCCCTATCTGATTGCCGAGACGGTCAAAGGCTATGGTTTCTATGGTGCTGGCTCAAACGCGGCGCATGGTACCCCGCTTCCGGCAATACCGAGATTTGATGAGGTCTCGCGCAGGCACTTTAACGAATCCATTGCCCGTTTGTTTGTGCCCGAGATCGAGATTCACGGCGCCCGCGACGTGCTGGCAACTCACCGGGCAGACGATCGGCCTGCGGAAAAGGATCATCCGCTGAGTTGTCGTGACGTCAAGCTGCAAACTGTACCCGAACCGGTCTGGTTGCAAACGGCGGTATCAGAGTCGCCCATGGTGGCGATTGATCGGCAGTTTGTTGCCCTTGTAAAGGCCAACCCGGCGCTTCGTATTCGCCTGGGGAACCCGGATGAATTGCGTAGTAATCAGATGAACCAGTCGCTTGACCTTCTGAAGCATCGCACCCTGACGCCCGAGCCCGGCCTTGCGGAATCCCTTCACGGCTCGGTAATCACAGCCCCGAATGAGGAGGCCGTTGTCAGCGCCGCTCTGGGTAATAAGGGAGGTATGAATCTGGTGGTGTCCTACGAAGCGTTTGCCATGAAAATGATTGGCGCTCTTCGGCAGGAAATTATTTTTGCGCGACACCAGAAAAGTCTCGGTCGGCCCGCCCGATGGTTATCCGTGCCGGTCATTGCGACGTCGCACCTCTGGGAAAACGGCAAGAACGAGCAGTCTCATCAGGACCCGGCCTTCGGCGAAGTCCTGATGGGAGAAATGAGTGACACTGCCCGCGTTGTCTATCCTCCCGACTGCAATAGTGCTGTGGCGTGCCTTAACGAGTGTTTTCGAACCCAGGGGCAGTTCTGGGCCATGACGGTTCCCAAGGCAAAACTGCCTGCCGTTTTTGACGGCCGTCAGGCTGTGCAATTGCTCCGGGATGGTGCCATCGCTCTTGGTGAAGCCGGTGATGTGCAGTTGATCGCTGTCGGCGCCTATCAACTCCGGGTTTGCCTTGAGGTTGCCGAAGCGCTGGCTCAGAGAGGGCTTTCGAGTGGTGTGGTCTGCCTTCTCGAGCCCGGTCGATTCCGGAGTCCCCGGGATCCAATCGAGTCAGGGCATCAGTCTGGTAGTTCTTACAGGGCCGAGCTGTTTCCTCACGATACAAAACTCAGAGTGTTCGTGTGCCATATGCGCCCAGAGGCCTTGCTGGGACTCTGCCGTCCTCTCGATCTCGGGCCCGACCGGACGCTGGCGTTTGGCTATGAAAACCATGGTGGCACCCTGGATACATCGGGGCTGCTGCAGGCCAACAAATGTGATGCCCATTCGATAGTGCAGGCGATCCTGTCAAAAAGTGGCTCCTCAGGCGCTGATAAGGCGACATTGTAGCGATGGAGCGCGAGGATCGATTTACAACAGTCTTTACGGGGAAAAGTAAAGCGTTGGTGATCACCGTACTGATTCTCACACTAAAACAATCCGGGCGGCAACCGATTCAGCTAGCCGCCCGACATATAGGTAAATCATGCTATGAATGAATCGTTCAATCACGCTGGGGCCTGGGGCATCACACTGATCGTTATCGTTCTGGTGTCCTGGTTCTTTTACCGTTATTTCGCGCCGAAAAACTGGCGGGAATGGGCCGGCGCCGGAGTGGTGCAGGCCTTCATCATTGCGCTTTATGCAGAAATGTACGGCTTTCCGCTCACTATTTATCTGTTGGTGCGCTTTTTTGGCCTCGACAGTGAGTATG
>CATLZI010000294.1 GCA_950063125.1 uncultured Porticoccus sp.
GAAACAACGTAAACAACTTGCTGGATTTTCAAGCGCTTCCTGTCCCTCGCTACAACCAATGAGCGACGATGCCAGCGTTGATGAAATAGAACTTTGCTCTGATTTATTGGCAAGCCCATGCAGCGGGTTTTAGCCGCTCTTTACAGGAAAATGACTTCCATAAATATAATAAAAACAACGTATTATTACTTCCACTTAAACCTTTTTAGAGTTATTCGAAGCAAGGTGTTGTCGCGCAAAATATAATGATGGAACAACCCTGCCAGGGCATGAAGCCCTATCAAAAAATACCCTGCACTGCCAACCGTCCCATGAACATCTTTAATGGCTTTGGCCAGCGTCTCATTTTCCTGCATCAATGCGGGAAAAGTCGCACCGAAAAAAGGCACAGGCTTACCGCTTCCACTGAGCACCAGCCAACCCATCAACGGCATGGCAATCATAAACAGGTATAAAATGGTATGCATTGATCTTCCCACCAGCTCCTGCCAGCGAGGTGGGGCCGGTAAAATCTCCGGTCTCACTTGTAAAAGTTGGGCAACCAACCGAATCCAGACCAGAATAAAAACAGTCAGTCCCAGCATAAAATGCCAGGTTTTAAAGGCTTCGCGAGGGTCGCTGCCCTTTGGATAGAGTTCGCGCAATTCAATACAGCTGTAGACCGCGATCAACAACAGTAGCATCAGCCAGTGGAAAGCCACTGACACCAAGCCATAGCGCTCTCTGGTATTACGCCAATCCACGATAACTCCTGATCAAAAACTATTATGCGTTTGAGCTTAACCTACTGCACCAATTGATTTCTGATATGCATCAAGCCAAACAGCTTCAACTCACCCCTCTCCAACCAATGGGCTGGGCGATACGATGACGCCATTGTTATCAGCATACACATACTCACCGGGACGAAAGGTAATACCGCCAAATGTCACCGGCACGTTCAGATCACCAATTCCGCGCTTGTCCGTTTTCAAAGGGATGGCGGCCAGTGCCTGCACACCCAGATCCAGTTCTGCCAGCGCATCAACATCGCGGACACAACCATAAATAATTAATCCCTCCCAACCATTCCTGACTGCATTTTCGGCAATCATATCGCCCAGCAAGGCGCGCCTCAGGGAACCACCACCATCGACCACGAGCACCTTTCCATGACCGGGCTTACCGGCACTCTCTTTTACCAGCGAATTGTCCTCGTGACATTTGACGGTGACAATTTCACCACCGAACGTGTCCCGCCCACCATAACTGGCCATCATTGGCTCCATTACCTGCACCAGCTCGGGATAATCATCGCAAAGATCAGGGGTTGCAAAAAACATTATGACTCCAGCCTGTTGTTCATCCAATATTCATTCCCAGCGGCCCGAATTGATCGGAGCGACACCGGCAATCGATACTCTCTCTGCGTGCATGTAAACAACCCCGTACATTTGAGACCGGCAAGTTGTCGTCTGGTCTATGAACGCTTATGGGCGCTGAGATTGCCATGATCAGAGAGATCGAGCAATAACAGAAATGCCGCGCTTCATGCACAAACCCAGAACAGGCCCTAAAAAGAGTGCTAAAAAAGGGAATAGCAACGTCGAATTAGCCTGAAACATCCCCACTTCTACCGTAGACTATCGGCCATGCCTAACATGGATATCACCGACTTTCCCTACCGCCCCGATGCCGAAGCGCTCTTTGCTACAATACGGGATCTTGATGACCCCATCTGGATGGACAGTGGCAAGCCTCGCAGCCTCTCCGGTCGGTTTGACATCATTACAGCACAACCGGCCACTGTTCTCGAGACGGTGGGCAAGATCACACGAATCATAACCCCTCAGGCCACCCACGAGTCCCGTGAAGACCCTTTCGCACTGGCACAGCAGCTTCTCGATACCCTTGAACCCATTGATCACGGCTTGAGCCATTATCCTTTTTTGGGGGGACTGGCCGGCTATTTTGGCTACGACCTTGGCCACCGTATCGAAGCGCTACCGGACCTGCTGGGCAAGGTGGACTCACTGCCAGATCTACGACTGGGACTTTATAACTGGGCCCTTGTGCTCAATCACTCATCGAGAAAAGCCTGGCTGATTTTTCGCAACGATTGCCCGGCCAATCTTCGTGAAACTGTCTCGAAGCGACTCAAACAAGCTGACAGTGGACAAAATCTCCCTGATGGCGCAAGCACAAATCCGTTTGAGCCATCAATGAGCAGAGAGGCTTACCTGAATGCTGTCAGCCATATCAAGGCGTATATCGGTCAGGGTGATTGCTATCAGGTCAATCTCGCCCGGCATTTTTCGTCAGAATACCAAGGTGATAGCTGGCAGCTCTACAGAGCACTACGACGGATACTGCCTTCACCCTACAGTTGCTATTACCAGTTTGGTGAGCGCAATCAGGCCGTATTGAGCTTTTCCCCCGAGCGGTTTCTGAAGCTCTCTGCAGGGCAGGTGGAAACCAAGCCTATCAAAGGCACTGCCAGGCGGGGCAGAACGGTGGAGGAAGATCAACAAAATGCCATTGAGCTGATGAACAGCACCAAAAATCGGGCTGAAAACCTGATGATTGTGGATTTGCTACGCAATGATCTCGGGAAAACCTGTCAGCCAGGCACGATTCGGGTGCCAAAGCTCTTTGCGCTTGAAAGCTTTCCCAACGTACATCACCTGGTCAGTACGGTGACCGGCAAGCTCCGTGACGGCGAGTCGCCGCTGTCACTGTTGCGAGGGTGTTTCCCCGGAGGCTCTATCACCGGTGCACCAAAAAAACGCGCCATGGAAATCATCGAAACACTGGAAACCTGTCGCCGCTCGGTGTATTGCGGCAGCATAGGCTATATCAGCAGTACAGGGCGAATGGATACCAACATCGCCATCCGCACGATCCTGGCCGATGGTGACAAACTGCACTGTTGGGGAGGTGGCGGCATCGTGGCCGACTCAAATGCCGAAAGTGAATTCCAGGAAATTCTGGACAAGATCCGAGTACTTATCGAGCCGGATAGCCCCACTGGATAAACCCCGACCCCCTACAAG
>CATLZI010000295.1 GCA_950063125.1 uncultured Porticoccus sp.
TGACCGCGGGTCTCATGCCAGCCGATCTGGAATCCACGATAGAAACCGCCGGTGTAGCGGTAATCGATCTGGCTTTAATGAAACGCTTCAACGTCAACTGGCTAAAGGGTTTCAATTTCGGCGCCAGCTTCAAATACCAATACATTATCGTGCATGAACGAAAACTCCGATTGGTGGAGCACGAAGACGACGATCTTTTCGATCCCAGTCGCGACAGCAACGAGCATCATTTTGGCAATATCGATATAGGGCTAACCAAAAAATGGGCTTCATGGGATATCACCGCCGTATTGAGAAATCTCATTCCCGGCGAATTTGATGGTCCACTAACCGACTCCGGGTGGCAGTCCAGGCCTCATCTTGAGCTGCATGCGCAACGCCCCCTTTCGATCGGGTCTCTCTCGATATCGGGAGATATTACTGAGCGCACCGGCTTTTCACATGTACCCAAAGAACGCCGCACCGGTATTAAGCTTGTTTCTCCAATCCATCCAAAAATTAACTCGATTCTCGGTTATAAAAATTACGATAACAGCATCATGTAGTGGCATAGTGAATTTGGCCACCTAATTAGAGGTGATAGCATCACCTCATTCGATTACAGGTGACCCAATGACCAGACCATCACGCCCGACCTTCAGCCCCGAGTTTCGGCTCGAATCCGCACAGCTCGTCGTTGACCAGGGCATTCAGTGAAAGACGCCGCCGAAGCCATGAACGTGGGCAAGTCCACGATGGACAAATGGGTTCGCCAACTCAAGCAAGAACGTTCTGGTGGCAGCTACGATGCCTCTCCTATGACCTCAGAACAGCGTCGTATTCGGGAGCTCGAGCGGCAAGTTAAGCGCCTTGAAACAGAGAAAGACATTTTAAAAAAGGGTATGGCTCTCTTGATGTCAGACGAGCTGAAAAATATTCGATAATTCAGCGGCTTCAAGAGAGCTATCCCGTAAAGCTGCTGTGCCAGACATTCGATATTCAGCGTAGCAGTTACAAGTACTGGCGTAGTCGCCCAGAAGGCGATAGCCCCTACCGTCGCAAGCTGAAGTTGATGGTACGTGCCGCACACCAGTTGAGTGGTGGCTCCGCAGGTGCCAGAACGGTTGCCTCTATCGTCAACCAGCGAGGCGAAAAGCTAACGCGATATGTGGCGGGTGGTTTGATGAAAGAGTTGGGGCTGGTGAGTAATCAGCTGCCCAAACACGCTTATAAACGGGCTGAGAAGCTGCATGTGGCCATTCCCAACACACTGGATCGGCAGTTCGCTGTGGGTAAACCCAACCAGGTTTGGTGTGGTGATATTACCTACATCTGGACAGGCCAACGATGGGCTTATCTGGCGGTAGTGCTGGATCTATACGCTCGGAAACCGGTTGGCTGGGCGTTGTCGCTAAAGGCTGACAGCGAGCTAACCAGTAAGGCGTTACTGATGGCTTACGAATCGAGAGGAAGGCCTAATGGCTTGTTGTTCCATTCAGATCAAGGCGTTCAATACACCAGCCTGCGCTTCCGGCAACACTTGTGGCGCTACCAGATAAAGCAGAGCATGAGTCGACGGGGTAACTGCTGGGATAATGCACCAATGGAACGGTTCTTCCGCAGCCTGAAAACCGAGTGGGTACCGGAAACGGGATACCGCTCTTTTGCTGAAGCGAAGCAGTCGATCACGGATTATGTGATTGGCTACTACAGCGGAATCAGGCCGCATCGGCACAACGATGACCTGCCGCCAAATGTGGCAGAAAGTATGTACTGGAAAACTTACAAACCCGTGGCCAGTTTTACTTGACCACTACAAAAAGAAAAAATGAGATTCTTTCAGACTTATAAGCTTGAGAGCGACCTTTCCTCCTCGCAAGCCGAAATCTCACGTTTAGAGGCAGAGGTGAAGGCTAGTGAGCGTCGCATTGAAACCGCAGCGGCCCGAGTGGATAGCTACAGCAAGGCATCAGTCGACGCGTTTAACTCTTTGCTGCCACGGCATGATCAGTTGATAAAGCGCTACAGCTCCAGCCTCCCTCGTCACAATCAATTGGTCGTGCAGCAGAACTCAATCGCGGATGCGTTCAACAAGGCATTTACGGCGCATCCATACTACCTGACGATATGATCTACGTGCTCAAGAAGCTGGGCTTGTATGGCTAGAGCACATAACCAGTCGCTGTTGTCTGACAAATTTTCCACCGCTTCGCGGCTCCAAAATTGCCGCAAAGCTTCGCGTTATGCAGTAATTCTCAGGCCATATTGACAAGCGTCACGTGACGCAATACACTTCGTTTCATGATCAAATCCTTTGCTGACAAACGAACCCAAGAACTTTACTCCAAGGGCAAGTCAAAGAAATTTCCTGCGGATGTTGCATCGAGAGCCGCTAGAAAACTTGAATACGTGGATCTGGCCGTACAGTTAGAGGATTTGAAAGTGCCGCCTGGCAATCGCCTTCACCCGCTGTCGGGAGACAGGCAGGGGCAGCATGCAATTTCAATAAATGATCAGTGGCGTATCTGTTTTCGTTTTGAAGATGGCGATGCGTATGAAGTCGAAGTGTGTGACTACCACTGAGTGAGGTGATGACCATGGCTATTCTTAATACTGCTGGCATGCAGCGCAAACCGACTCATCCTGGCGAAATGCTGAGGGAGGATTTTCTTCCGGACTATGGCCTGACTGTTTCGGGGTTGGCTGAGTCTCTGGGTGTCTCTCGCCAGTCAGTTAATGAATTACTGCGCGAGCGTCGTGCTGTCAGCCCTGAAATGGCGCTTAGGCTTGCACGTTTGTTTGGTAATTCGCCGGAATTCTGGCTGAATGCGCAGCGATCTGTTGATCTTTGGACCGCCGCTCAGTCGGTCAAGGAAGAAGTGGATCGGATCAAGCCGCTACATGCTGCATAACCAGGCCATGCACCGGATGCCAAAACCTCCGCTTCGCTCTGGTTTTGTCACCGGTGATGGCGGGCGTTAAAGCTATAAGCACATCAGTCTAAGGAGCTATCAAATGGGTAATGGCTTTGATCTTCATGAGATGGAGAATA
>CATLZI010000296.1 GCA_950063125.1 uncultured Porticoccus sp.
AAGTTTCGGGCAAAAAAGATAATACCGCCCACTGATGGATTGAGAATCAGGGCCCGTTCTTCCGGGGTCAGTACCAGTCCTTCCAGATCGAGCATCAATGGGCCAAGCGTCATGTCTTAAACCTTTGTTAGCAGGGGGCGCAACATAAGAAGGCTGCGGTGACTTGTCAACCTTTTGGCAAATTAGACAAATTTTTCATTTTAAAAACAACCTGTTATGACATTCAGCACTTAAGGGCTTTTCATTTCCAATCTAGGAGAAAAATTATCTCTTTCCAGGAAAGGTAGTTACATCAGTTTGTTAAATAGAAGTTCATTAAAAAGCGACTTTCATCATGTTCACCGGTTACTCCATCCGTCCGAAATACACCGGGGGGCCAGTGCACTTTCCCCCCGTTGGTGATACGTTAAATGAACAACGAGGAGGATTAAATCATGGCTTCACAAGTTCCAGTCATTGGCGCCTGGTACGAGGACGCCTCCCAGGATGACATTTTCGAAGTTGTTGCTCTGGACGAGCACAGCGGTTCCATAGAAATCCAGCACGTTGGCGGAGAGGTCAGTGAAATTGACTTCGAAACCTGGCAGCAATTGGTACTGCTACCGGCTGAGCAACCCGAGGATTGGCGGGCATCATACGAATTGAGCAACGAAGACAGTCACTTTCCAGATGATATCTATATCCCTGATAACTGGAATGACCCATTAACAGACATCGATGCCGATACTGTTTACGGGCTCGATGATTTTTAGGGTACCCGGTACTACCTGATGCCCGGATTATTCGGCGATCTCCTGTGCCTGCAACATGCGAGCATGTTGCAGGATGATCTTTGCCGCACTTTCGGCATCATCAACCAGACTGAATAAATGTAAGTCTCTTTCCGAGACACAGCCGTGTTCCAACATCGTCTCCCTCAGCCAATCGAGTAGGCCCTGCCAGTAACTGGTCCCCAATAGAACGATGGGGAAGGGCCGCACTTTATTGGTCTGAACTAGGGTCAAAGCCTCAAATAATTCGTCAAGGGTGCCATAGCCTCCCGGAAATATGACAAACCCGACGGCATGCTTAACAAACATAAATTTGCGCACGAAAAAATAGCGGAAATCCAGCGATACGTCCTGAAAGGTATTGTGATTCTGCTCCAACGGCAGGGAAATATTCAAACCCACGGAAGTCGCACCTGTACCATAACAACCCTTGTTTGCTGCCTCCATCACCCCGGGTCCGCCACCGGTAATGATGGGCACTCCCTCTTTTCCAAGAATCTCACCAAGTTCCACGGCTTCCTGATAGTAGCGGGAGTCGGGCTGAAGACGCGCACTACCGAACACAGACACCGCACCACCCATGCCTGACAGTGACTCGATGCCATCCACCAGTTCAGACTGAATACGCAGAACACGCCAGGCTTCAGGGACTTTGATTTCTTCCATAGTATTTCTCCAATGACTGCAAAGACGCTGTCGCCGTGTGTCAATGACCCACTTTGGCAGCAATCCAACTGATACCCTGAGCATATACCGTTGAAAAAAGTTTTTCCCACTACCAATTTAACTTTATACTGTAAATAATTACAGGCTATATTTATTTACAGCAGTATGGACAACAACGCGCCGATTGCTGCACTGCATCCCGATAAGTCCCGAGGTTAGAGAATGGCGAGTACATCACTGACTGCCCGACAACAGGAAATCCTGAACCTGATCAAACAGCATATTGATCAAACAGGCTACCCCCCCACCAGGGCGGAGATTGCCACCGAGCTGGGATTCAGGTCACCTAACGCTGCTGAAGAGCATCTCAGGGCACTGGCACGCAAGGGAATGATCGAGATGATTTCAGGCGCATCCCGCGGTATTCGCCTACTGGATGAGCAGCCCGCCGGCCTTCCATTGATTGGCCGTGTCGCCGCCGGGGATCCTGTTCTTGCAGCAGAAAACATTGAGGACTATCTAGACATCGGGGCAAACCTGTTTAATCCTAGAGCGGACTACCTATTGCGGGTTCATGGTATGAGCATGAAGAATGCCGGCATCATGGACGGTGATTTGCTGGCTGTTCACAAAACGGGGCATGCACAGAAAGGCCAGATTGTGGTCGCACGCATTGAAGACGATGTCACTGTCAAGCGTCTGGGCAAAAGCCTGAAACGCCATGAGATCCTGCTCGAACCGGAAAACGAAGAGATGCTCCCCATTGTGGTCGACTTGCGGGAAAAAAGTTTTGTTATTGAAGGCTTGGGGGTCGGGGTTATTCGGACGAATCCCCAATAGTATTTATCCAGCTACAGGCCCTTAGAGTGAGTCGAACAAACTGTACGTAAACACCCACCATGGGCAAGCCGATATCAGTGAAGCACCCGGTTTTTGATCATGGTGCCCTCTTCCATCTGAAAATTGTCTGCACCCAACTCCTCAAAGACCTCAATTCCGGCATCGATCATGGCTTTGGCAACATCAACCTTGGCCTCCTGAAGAAACGCCTTGGCCTCTCCCGAAAAACTGATCCTGATCAATGGCGCATCCTCCTCATCGGTCCGCTGCAGAGCGATATCTCCATCAGGTAAAATTACGATTTCAAACAGAGAGATAGCCATTGAATATTCCATCGGGTTTTCAAAAACAACATGCCCGTATTGTACCAGAGGGGTACGGCATTAATAACCCGAGAAAAAGAATTAGCTGCCAGGCTGGCTAAACCAACACCAGTCAGCATTCAATCATGTGCTCGCGATGACGCTCAATCAGGCTCCGAAAGGCTCCCAGCCATCCGTTGAGCAAATCAAAATTCAACTCATGCCTGTCTTCACCCTGCTCAATTTGCACCACAGCAATGGGTGAGGCAGCATTGACCACCTCCTGTGGCTGAACCTCAAGCAGACGATCTCGGGCATTCAGCAGGTTGGCAAGCCAGCTACTTTTATCCGCCTCCAGGTTAGCCAACTCTTCGGCCTCAGACGGCGATTGACCAATGGACTTCATCGCCGCAATCAGCCCCTCAACAGATGAAATTGTCTCGGCAGCTC
>CATLZI010000297.1 GCA_950063125.1 uncultured Porticoccus sp.
CCACAGTCACCGGGGCAGTGAGCTGCCCCTGCTGCTGCGGGGCTCCTATTCCGACGAAGTGGGGCGGTTCAGTACGGGCGATGTTGCCGATCTGGACGATCAGATTACTCACCAGCCACTGGTGGATAGCGATCACGATTGTATTTGTTTGATCGCCACCGAGTACCCGCTTCGCTATACCACGCTGCTTGGTAAAATTGCCCAGCCACTGTTTGGTTTCTAGCCAATGGCACGCCCCGCCGTTCTTTGCAAACCATTTAACGGACCTGTCTACAGGAAAACCCTCAGTGAAATTTGTCTGGTTCCGCAACGACCTTCGCGTAGCTGATAACCCCGCCCTGTTCCGGGCCTGTGACGATGCCGCCGGTCAGGGCGTACTCGCTTTGGCGACCATCTGCCCCTCGCAGTGGGCCAGTCACGATGAGTCCCCGGCGAAAGTGGAATTCTGGTTGGCCAACTTGCGGGATCTTCAGCAACAGCTGACGGCGCTGGGGATTCCGCTTAAGTTGGTCCATGTGGATAGCTTTGCCGACCTGCCAGGAAAGTTGTTATCACTCGCCGAGCAACTTCACTGTGATGGCCTTTATCTCAATCGTGAGTATTGCCTGAATGAAAATCTTCGCGATAAACAGGTCGACGCCAGATTTCGCGAAGCCGATATCCCGGTTTACGGCCTGCACGGTGATCTGGTATTTGCGCCGGGAAAAGTGATGAACGGCCAGGGCTTGCCATTTCGGGTATTCACGCCTTTCAGCAAAGTCTGGCGACGCCTTTTTATCGAGCAGCACCCTGTGCCACTGCCGGCACCTCCGGTACAATCTTCGCCGCCTTTACCGAACGGTTTGGTCGCCGATGTGATTCCCGACAGAGTGGATTATGCGATCAATAATGGCAGCCACTGGATTCCGTCGCTGTGGCCAGCGGGCACAGAATCTGCTCATACTCGATTGACGGATTTTGTTTCGATTCGCGTAGAGGATTATGCCGCTGACCGGGATTTCCCCTCGCTGGACGGCACCTCGACACTATCACCCTATCTCAGTTGTGGCGTGATTTCTCCGCGCCAGTGTCTGGCGGCACTGGCGGCCGCGTCAGAAAGCACGAGCTGGATGGACAACCAGTGGGTGACCGAAATTATCTGGCGTGAGTTTTACCGCCATCTGCTGATGCATTTCCCGGACATGAATCGCTGGCAACCCTTCAGACCCGAGGTTGAATCCCGTATTCGCTGGCTGGACGACGATCGGTTATTTACTGCCTGGTGTCAGGGTGAAACCGGTTTTCCAATTGTCGATGCGGGCATGAAACAGCTGCTGGCGACCGGCTGGATGCACAATCGCCTGCGCATGATCACCGCCTCTTTTCTGACCAAGCTGTTGCGGCAGGATTGGCGGAAGGGCGCCTGTTTCTTTATGAATCACCTGATCGACGGGGACTTCGCATCCAATCTGGGTGGTTGGCAATGGAGTGCATCGGTGGGAGCGGATGCCGCACCGTACTTCCGTATTTTCAGCCCCATGCGCCAGGCCGAGCGGTTCGATCCAAAAGGTGACTACGTGGCGCACTGGTTGCCTGAACTCAAGGAACTGAAGGGCATGCAGCGACACGACCCGGCATTTGCCGCTAAAGTCGGGCGACCCGCGCCCATCATCGATTACAGTAAGGCCAGGGCTGCCAGCCTTGCGGACTACCAACGGCAGTAGTCGTTCGGTCCTGTTCTACCAGCGTGTCCCGTTTTAACAGATTGGCAGCGCAGCCCATCAGGATTTTTTTGTGTCGATCGCGCAACTATTGCCGAACCCCCTTTGACAGGCACTGCGGTACCGTCTCCTTGCAAAATGTTCGTAGGCCCAACCCAGTAGCGGCGTCAGGTGAAGGTATTCAACGGTTCGGGCCAGATGCTGATAAACAGGTAGAGCGTGCCACAGGGCGAGGAATGCCTCGGCCCCCCGGGTCACGTTGCCGGCCCTGTCGATCACATGAAACCGGCGCATGGCTTCGTCCAGTGTGATGCCGAACTCATCGAGGAGCTCGGTGCCCTTTGAGATGTCATCCCAGACAAGCTGACCGGTATGATCCCGCCTGATGTAATGGTGAATTTCTTTTTGGCAGAGGGGGCAGCTGCCATCGTAGAAGACAATCACCTTGCCCGGTTTGTTCAGCGCCAAGGGGAAGGTATTCCCGATTTTTGTATCGGCCAAAGCTGCTTTATTCGTCATCCTGGTACGCCTGGAGATTTATGGAAACAGTTTTAAGGCTGGTGAGCAGTTTGTCGGCCAGATAATTGGCGCTCAGCCATGCCCCTTCGCTGCCGGTACTAGCCAGCCAGTCTGAGCAGACACCAATCCTGTTTTTTGGGCACCACAGATAGTCGGCGGAATCAGCAGACCCGTGCCTGGCGTATAGCCAACGATGGGTGCGCAGTGCGGCAATCTCCAGAGGCTCCTCCATGATGGATTGGAAGGCTTTAATCAGCTCGGCGCCCACCTGTTTTGGAGCGAACGCTTGATGAACTTCGCTCCACTGTGGGTTGGCTTCCAGCAGCCAGGTTTCAGCAAATGGCCCGGCGCTGCGCCCGGGTTTGCTGCTGTTGCAGATGGCCCTCGCCAACAGCGGGTGTCTGCCGCTGAACAGATCAACCGATTTTTTGGTCTTCTGACGTAAACCCAGAGCCACCACCCATGTAGGTATCGATTCTGCAGATCTTGCCACTTCGGCAAAGCGGGGTATTGCGGCCAGCAGCGGTTCAGCCTGGGGTGCTGGTGTTGTAACAATCACAGCCTGATGGGTATTCAGCAGTTGGCCGACATCGCTTTCTACAGCGACGCCCTCCGAGCCGGGATGCAATTTTTCCACCCGGGTTGCAGAACAGAATGCTGCGCTACCCAGCAGGTTTCGGGTCAGGGTGGTCTGTTTTGGTGCTGCCAGATACACCGAAATAGGATCCAGCTCCAGACCGGTAAAGTCCCTGTGGGATGGAGAGAATCGCTGTATTTCGGGTCGATCTTCCAG
>CATLZI010000298.1 GCA_950063125.1 uncultured Porticoccus sp.
TTTTCAATCCCCTGCCAGAAACGGGAGGCATCAGGATAAGTGGGGACGCCTTCAAATAACAGAGAGGTCCCGCCATTACAGAGCGGGCCATACACAATATAGCTGTGACCGGTAATCCAGCCCACATCGGCGGTACACCAGTAGATGTCTTCCTCCTTGTGGTCAAAGACATACTTGTGGGTCATGGCACACTGCAACAAATAACCGGCGGTGGTGTGCATCACGCCCTTTGGCATCCCGGTGGAGCCGGAAGTGTAGAGGATGAAAAGTGGATCCTCTGCATCCATCAGTTCCGGTGCACAGTACTCATTCGCCTCCATTATTTCTTCGTGGTACCAGATATCGCGATTATCATCCCATTCCACCAAGGAGCGGGTTCGCTCCACTACCAGGCAGGTATGTACATTGGGGCAACCCCGCAAAGCCTGATCGGCATTGGCTTTCAATGGAATTTTCTTGCCGCCGCGCAGCCCTTCATCCGCCGTGATCAACACCTGACAGTCCGAGTCGAGAATCCGGTCTTTCAGGGCATCGGGAGAAAATCCGCCGAACACCACAGAGTGAACCGCCCCGATGCGGGCACAGGCCAGCATCGCATAGGCCGCCTCGGGAATCATCGGCATGTAAATACAGACTCGATCACCCTTTTTTACACCCCGGGATTTCAGCACATTGGCCAGCTTATTGACCTGTTCACTGAGCTCGTTATAGGTGATATCGGTGCTTTCCAGCAGGTGATCGCCCTCCCAGATCAGTGCAACCTTATCGCCGCGCTCCGCCAGATGACGATCGATACAGTTGACCGTCACATTCAGTTGGCCACCGGAAAACCAGCTGGCTTCACCAGTGTTGAAATCGTAATCACAGACCTCGTTCCAGCGCGTTTCCCAATCGAGAAACAGCTCGGCTTCCTTGGCCCAAAATTCATCCGGGTGCTCAATGGAATGACGATACATGCGCTCGTAGGTTTCAGCATCGATATGCGCCTGGGTGGCGAAGTCGTCGGGGACGGGACGAACATTGGTTGCGGACATGAAATCCTCCCTCTCGTTATCAGTTCTATGGGGCCCAGATTAAAGGAGATGAAGCCTAGCATCTATTCGACCTTTGCATAACAGGTCACAAGGATTTTTCCTGAGCAGAGCTCTATCCGACAAGCCCGGATACATCTTAACCGGAGACTATCCGGGCCAGCGATGCGTGCTCACGTCCGAACCGGTGAGCGACTTGCGCAAGAAACAGCTCTGCTGTTGCGACGGCGTCCACCAGCGCATTATGGGCATGATAATCGGGCAGGTTATAGCGGCGGCGACAATCCGACAACCGCAGACCCTGCCCATGCTGCCCCGCACTGTTGCGTTGCAGTCGCTGATTTTCGAGCACCAGGGTATCCGCCACCATCGCCAGCAACGGCACACCGTAAAGACGCTGACTGGCCTCCTGTAAAAAAGCCAGATCGAGGGCCGCGTAGTGGAGTAACAGCACCCTGCCCTGCAGAGCTTCCAGCAGACAATCCATGGCCTCGGACAGGGAGCTGGCACCGACCATATCCCTGTCGTGAATACCGTGGATCACGGCACTCTGGCCAACGCCGAGGGAACTGCGTACCAGAATGTGCCGGGCACCGGCCAGCATGACCCTCATATTGTCTATCGGTACGAAACCGATGCTCAGAATATGATCCGAGTCGACTTCCATCCCGGTCATTTCGAGGTCCACCGCCAGATAGCAGCTCTTTCTGAAATCCGTTTTTCTGGACGGGGCCGTGGCCCGCAGGTATTCCCGCATCCGGCCATGCTGACATCGGGCCAGATAGCGCTTTTGCTTCAGTTGGTAAGTCCAACCGGCCAACATTACATCAATCCGCGGGTAAACTTGACTCGCAACGCGGCCTGGGCGCTGGTCACGACCGCGAATGCATCCCGCAACTGGTGGCGGGACAGGGACGATAGTGTTTTCGGATCGAGATAATTGTCCGGCTTGCTGCCCGCCTTCAACATCGCCCCCTGGTGTTCCAGTCGCAGTCGGGAAATAAACTCGTGGGCATCGATCAGGTTCCGGGCATCTTTCAGGGTGATCTGCCGGTTGGTGGCGGCTTCACGCAAACGGGCCAGTGTATGTATTTCAGTGGAGCCCGCGGCGAGCGCATGAATTCGGGCGATATCATTGATCGGCATGATGCCTCGCAACTTCATGTCAAACGTGTGTTTGTGCTCGCCGCTGTGTTCCAGTACAAAATGTTTGAAAAAACCCATCGGGGGGGTCAGTTTCAGGACGTTGGCGGTGAGATTGGCCAGAAAAATTTCATTGCCCCTGGCGGCATTGCACACTGTCTGTTGCAGGTCCGCAAACAGAGCTTTGTCACCAAAAACACAACGCATGTCAAAAAAGATGCTGGCGTGCATCAGTGCTTTCGTGGACGGCTGATTAATCCAGCCCAGAAACTGTCTTTTCCAACCCACCAGCGGTTGCCGCCAGCGATCGGTAATGGCCATCACCTCCCCGGGGCAGTACCTGTAACCACAACGATCCAGGCCGTCGTTCACATAAGTCGCCAGTGCTTTAAAGTAGCTGTCGTCCTCCCCGGTCGCTCCGTCACTGAGTAGCAGGCCGTTGTCCTGATCGGAAATCGCGGCCTGATCCTGCCGGCCCTGTGAGCCGAAGGCCAACCAGGTAAAGGCCGTCGGTGCAGCACCCAGCTTGCCCATTGCCTGATGGATCAGTTGCCGGGTCAAGGCATCGGTCACAGTGGTCAGCAAACGGCCAACCTGGTCAGCACTGGCACCAGCCCGGATCAGGCTACCCAGCAATTCCGGAATATCACGCGACACCCGTTGCAAACCGGCCACCGTCTCCTGATGGCCGATTTCACCAATCAAAAGAACGGGGTCCGCTTTCTGTGCCTTGATTAGATCGGTGGTGGTCACCATCCCGGCGGGACTGCCGTCGCGAAGTACTGGCAAGTGGTGAATGTTGTGCTCGGTCATCAACAGTGTGGCTTCA
>CATLZI010000299.1 GCA_950063125.1 uncultured Porticoccus sp.
GTTTGGGGAGCTCTGGTATTGCTGGCGGGCTGTGCCCATCAGTCAGTGCCGGAGTCGGCCCCGGGAACAGTGGATGTGTCATCAATTGCCTGCAAGGAGGCATTGCAGCCAGAACAGCGCGTGGATCTGGAAATGGTTGATACCCTGATGGCCAAGGGCCGGAATTACGCAGCTCTGGCCCAGCTGGAAAGTAAACCGATGAGCGCTATCGATCACTGGTTGCGTTACGGCCAGTTATTGGCGGCCTCCGGCAAGCTGGATGAGGCCGAGCAGGTGTATCGTGCCCTGGCCAACCGCTGTGATGATGGTCGTAGTCGTCATGGTCTGGGTATGGTGCTGCTCAAGCGCCATGAAGTCATGGCGGCACTGTCGCACCTGGAGCGTGCACGAAGCCTGGCGCCTGCCACCTCCCAGGTGCGCAATGATTACGGCTATGCCCTGATGTTGGTGGGTCGTTACGAGGATGCTGCTTTCGAGCTGCGCACCGCCTTGGAACTGGCCAATGGCAAGGGGCCGGTTCGTCAGAATCTGGCTGTGGCCTATCTGATGACCGATGACCGTGAGGGCCTGCAGGCGTTACAGTCAAATTATGGTTTTTCGGAGGATGAAATTGCCTATGCCGAGAAACTCAGTGAACAGTTCGGGAGGACCCGGCAATGAAGAAACTGGCCTTGATACTGATATTCCCGGGGGCGGTACTGGCGGCGGAGCCACAGCAAGCCTATAGCTTTGGCGTTTCCGGTCAGGTGGTGAGCAATGAGTCGGAGACAGTCACCGACTGGCTGCTCAACCAGCAGCGTGATTCCCGCCCCGCAGGGCAGAGTGAGCTGGCGGCACCGCTTTATGTGGATACCCAGCGTCGCCTGGCAGATTCCTTCCGTACCGCAATACCGGAAAGTTTCGGTGAACAGACCCGAGACGGCAATTAATCGTTTCCGGCAGCGCGGGGCCCTGTCGGTCATTACCCCGCTATTGCTGCTGTTCGTCATTATTCTCACGGTAATGGCGCTGGACGGCGCTCGCCTGTACAGCTTGCGCAGTGAGATGCAGGCCCAGGTGAATGTGGCAGCCCAGGCTGCCGCGGGGGAGGCTCAGACATGCGGTGGGCAGGCTCCCAGCTCTGCCGTGGTGCAACAGCGTGCATTGGCAGCTGCCGCCGCCCAGGGGTTTCAGGGTGATGCCGCTGCTTTGCAGGTGCAGCTTGGTGTGATTGAAGATAGCGACAATGATGGTGTGGTGGCTTTCTCGCCTGTTAGTTTAATTGAAGAAAGTAATGCGGTACTGGTAAGTCATACGCGTACCGAACCGATATCCATGCTGTTGCCGCAATCGGTGTTCGGAGGCATCGACATTTCAGTCAACGCCGCCGTGCGCAAGGAAGGGGAGGCAACCATCAGTGCTGCCGGGGGTACAGCCGGCGTCGGTGGTGATGCCACTTTGCTCGGCAGTCTTCTCGGCGTGGTTCTCAATCAGCCTGGGTTCGGACTGGACCCGACCGACCTGAACAGTCTTGAAAACGCCACGGTACAACTTGGAGATCTGCTCTCTGCAGCCGGGGTCGATGATCTGGTGGAGTTACTGCCGCTTGAGGCATCTACCCTGGCGGCTGCACTCCGTGATGTTGGCGAAACTGCTACGCCGGTGGCGGATATGCTGGATGATCTGGTAACGGCTCAGGGGATAGAGACCATCAAGGTGGCCGATATTATCAGTGTTGCGGAGAATGCTTCTGTCCCCGACTCCAGCGAATTTCCAGTCTATGATCTGGTCATCAGCCTGGTGCTCAATCTGGCGGAGCAGCAGCAAGCTGGAGAAGGTGGGGTGCTGTCTTTGCCGCTCAATATCAACAATCTTTCCATTCCGTTGATTGCCAATATCACGGCTGTGGACCTGGGTTTGAATGTGGGGGAGCCGCCTACGGTGGCCGTGGGGCCGGCCCGACAGAATGCGGACGGTGAATGGGTAACCAGTTTCTATGCCCCGGATCTGACTCTTCAGTTGTCGACTGATGTGGAGCTGTTACCAATAAACATTGGTGGGCTGTTGTCGTTTTCGCTTGCTGATTTGACGATTCCTCTGGCAGTGAATGCCGGTGGCGGTGCAGGCCAGCTGGTGTCTGCGGACTGTGCCCGTGGTACGGCAAACACGGTCGAGTTCGGTGTTAATCTTGAACGGGAAGTGGCTCGTATCGTAACCGGGACATTGACCTCGGATGGCGAGTTACAGCCTGAGCCGCTGGAAGCGACTGTTGGCAGGTTGACCCTGTTGTCGGGGCTGCTCCCTCCTATTGACGGCATACTTTACCTGAACGCAGAAGTGGATGGTCTGGTGCCCGGCGTGGAAGAAACGGTATTCATGGATCCGCGCTATGATCTGTATTGTGACCCTGTCGATGGGTGTGATCAGTTGAGGTACAGCGATCTGGGTGATGGGTTGTCCGGTCTTGATCTGGATGTAGAGGTTAATGAGGCATCGTTGCTTAAAAGCAGTTTTGGCTTGATCAACCTTACGCCGCTATTGAAGCCTATTCTGGATCCGGTGTTGGCGTTGTTGGACGACGTGATATCGAATCTGGCTCAGGCCGTGATTAACCCTTTGCTGAGGACCCTGGGTGTCGGCTTGGGGGGGATCAGTGTCAATATCAGTGCAGCCAACCAGGAGGGTGTTCAACTGATCGAAAATATTGTGGTGGCGCCTGATCAGTGAGGGCGAATCCTGGAGGATGATCATCTGACAACCACAAAAAAGGCCGCAAAATGCGGCCTTTTTTGTGTTTCGATATCGCAGAGAGAGGATCAGTGCGATACCGTAGCCGGCCGATAGCGGGTCAGCTGATCGGCAAACTCCTGCAGGGCAGCAATGCCGGACTCGCGGGCATCGTGATACCACTGTTCCAACGCTTCCACCATTTCCGACGAGTTACGGCTGGTCTGGGACCAGATGTCCTGCAGGCGCAGGCGGAACTGGTAGATGGCATCCAGGGTTTCGTTGCTTTCCGT
>CATLZI010000300.1 GCA_950063125.1 uncultured Porticoccus sp.
TTGGGGGAAATCGCTGCTGACCATTCCGCTGTACAGCATCATGTGTATTTCCGCAGGTATCCAGTTCGCCCAACAAGGTTACTATCACGGAATAAGTGTATACCTAGGTATGCTCATGGAGCTTTCCACACTGTTTTTGAGCCTCGCGCTGTATATCTGGATAGGCATGATGTTACGTCAAACCAAACTCGCCCACCTGGTATTTGATGTACTGCGACCCTGGAAAATGTCTCCAGAGCTCATGTGTTTTGTCGTGCTAGCAATTACCGCAATCCCGACAGCGTTCACCGGCGCTTCAGGTATTTTTGTAATCGCAGCTGGCGCCACCGTTTACCATGAGCTGATTCGCGCCGGAGCCCGCAAGCAGTTAGCTCTGGCAGCCACTGCTATGTCTGGCTCTCTCGGCGTCGTTCTTCGACCTTGTCTTCTGGTAGTGATTATTGCCGCATTGAATAACGCAGTGACGACAGATGAGATGTTTTCCTCAGGCTTGAAGGTTTTCTCTTTGTCTTTGTTCTTGTTCTTCGTTTACAGCCAGTTTGTACGCACATCACCCGCCCGTATTGCACCCTTATCTGAAGCAGTACCCGCCAGTCTTAAACGCCTGGTCCCACTGCTTCCCTATATAATCATCATGGGCACGGTGGTAGTATTTTTCCGAGATATTCTGGGTGCGGAGTTAAACGAAATCTACGCCCCCATCATTTTGCCTGTAATGATGCTGTCGATTCTGTGTTACGAGAAACTTAGCGTAAAATCTCTACACGTCTTCTCGTTGACGCTAGTCCCCCTCATTCTCTACTCCTCTTACAATATGGCTGGTATGCAGGAGGCCCTGAATAGCGGCAACATTCCTACTGGCACTTCAAAAAATGAACTTAACAGCCTGTTCTGGGAGCTTTTCTGGCGTAATATGTTACTTAGTGTCAGCCTGATTCTGCAGCATCTAGTAAAAAAACCCTCGGCAAAACCTCACCACCAGCCTGAACCAGGCACAGGAGAGAAGCTAGAGTCTTCACTGCGTTTTGCCACCAATGAAACCACCGGACATATCGGTGCCTTGTTGATTTTGATGGGCATGTCGGTAAGCCTTGGTGGCATCGTAGAACGTTCTGGGATGATGGAAAACTTACCTGAAACTTTTGCCAATATCTGGGTTGCAATGACTATATTGGTGATCACTATGGTAATCATTGGCATGACCATGGATCCGATGGGCGCGGTGTTACTGGTGAACGCCACGATAGCTCCTGTGGCGTTCGCCAATGGAATTGAGCCCCTGCACTTCTGGATGATCACTCTAGCGGCCTTCGAACTGGGCTACTTGTCACCACCGGTGGCACTTAACCACTTATTAACAAGACAGGTGGTCGGCGACGAGGAAGTGGAATCCGCCAAAGTTCACGGAGGCAGCTTTTACCGTCGCCACGAGAAGTATCTTCTGCCTATTGCCGTGATGCTGACCGCTCTATTGATGGTATCCTACCTGCCACTGATGTCAGATACGCTCCACGGCTATATGTTCCAGAAAATATCGCACGGTGGTTAATCGCGAGTCAATTTTAAAAGTTGGCTTTCAATAACTGATTCCATCGCTCAGCGAAAATTAAAATGTAAACTGATTGCATTTACAATAAGACGAAAAATTTTGGTCAGGAATAATCAAACTTTATCTGAACTCCTGACCAAATCCGCCCCCCATCAACAGATGATGACCAGGGCAAACTCGACCGGCAACGTGCCGGGTTTGAGGCCCCAGCCACACCGCCGTGATACGCCCCTACTCCTATTTTGTATATCACACTCTGTCGTGACTGGATGCCTACGAAATCTGCCGCTTTTGCATTAGAAAAGACGATGGAGAGGGCGATGCCATTACCTATTTCTGAGGTGGCAGGCTCAATGACGCACATTCACTGATCGGCGCGGGCAAATGTGGTGTCGCTCTGTACCATGCATCACCCAGAGAGCAACGCCAGCATGACTGAAAACGATTCGCCGCCGCGCCAACTGATAGAACTCATGCCGGATAGTCGCGTGAAACCCCAATCGCCCCCCTGATTTAGGACTGACGTGCGTTTTGGGGATGTCCTCAATTGAGAAAGGGAAAAGTCTCGCTCCCTAGAGCAATTTTCATATCATGCCCACTTTTATTTAATGAACCAATATTCGGAGGTAAAGTGGGTTTGTCCACTCCCCCTTTAGTGAGGCAGTCCTAAACTAGAGTTTTCTACTTTCTGGCGATACACCGCTGGCGGTATGTCACCCAAGCTTTCATGCGGACGCTCGTCGTTGTAATCCAGCATCCACAGCCAGGCCATTTCCCGAACCTGGCCCAGACTCTCGAACAGATAGGCGTCCAGGAACTCATAACGGAACGACCCGTTAAATCGCTCGACGAAGCCGTTCTGTTGCGGTTTGCCAGGCTGGATGTAGGCGACCTCAATGCCTTTCTCTTCACACCAGTCATAGAACTCCGCTGCGATCAGCTCTGGCCCGTTATCCACCCTGATCTGGTTTGGCAGCCCACGCTCTTGCTCAAGGCGCTCCAGCGTCCGCACTACACGTCCTGCCGGGAGGCTGGCATCCACTTCGATGGCGAGACACTCGCGAGTGCCCTCATCGATGATATTCAGCGTACGGAAGCGCTTGCCGCAATAAAGCGTGTCGTGCATAAAATCCAATGCCCACTGCTTGTTCGGATACATGCTGACCTCCAGCGGTTTGGCGATACGCTTGGGCAATACTCGCTTCGTGCGCCTGCGCAAATTCAGGCCCATCTGGCAATATACGCGGTAGACACGCTTGTGGTTGAAAGGCAGGCCTTTGTTCCTAATGCGCTTGTAGCACTTCCAGAAGCCTGCCCTCGGTGACTTCTTGAGTTGCTCGTTCAGCGCATCAATGACAGCAGCATCCGCTACACGCCAGTCCCGGGGCTTGCGGTAGTAGCTCGCCCGCCCCAGACCGACCAGCTTCCAGGCGTGAGTGATCGATAAT
>CATLZI010000301.1 GCA_950063125.1 uncultured Porticoccus sp.
TCCGGCCCTGCGGCCCAACCAGCTTTGATAACAGGTAGCAGTCCTGCCCAGTCCCGCAACCCAAATCCAGCACCTGGGCACCCTCGAGTGCCTCAGGGATAACGAACCCGCAACCGTAATAACGAGCCTTTACTTCGTCATGTATTTCAGCGAGCGCCGCTTTAATATAGGCCGGCGGGTCCGATTCGGTGCAGCAAGCATTGGTCTGCAAATCCTCACTGTTTTGTAAGGTTTTGCCGTAATAATCCTTTACTTGCTCATGCATCTTCGGAATCTCCGGAAAGTGGCCAGTGAAGTCAGTCTCAGTGTGGAATATAACCGTTGCCTAGATTAGGTCATACGCCATGAAAAAATCAATTCCCTGATTTGTTCATTACTTGCCCATTGATAAGACAGAGTATCTAATATGCCTTTGGTGCTGACAATACGCACCGTTTTTTCAAACTGCAAACAGGTATCGCTTTAGTAATGATACGTAAATCCCTGACACTCTACCTGCTCGCTCTGCCTATCGGGTTAATGGGGGCTGTAGATTTCCTCTTCGGGATGTTGTCGGTTCTCGTTTTTGAGGACCACGAAGAGGTAGAGTTCTTCACACCTGCGGTTGTCTTCCTCGCTGTTGCCTACCTATTGGTGCAATTGGCCGGTAAAGAACGCGAGTTCCGTCGAGTGGGGTTTCGGGATGCGGTGCTGTTTGCTGTGTCAACCTGGTTGGTAAGCGGTTTGTTTGGGGCCTTTCCCATCATCATGGTAACCAAGGTTTCCATCAGTGATGGTGTGTTCGAGTCGGTCAGCGCCTTAACGACCACCGGCGCCACCATACTGACTGGGCTCGACGACCTACCGAAATCCTTTTTGCTCTATCGGCAGTTCCTGCAGTGGCTGGGTGGGCTGGGTGTGGTGATATTTGTGGTGGCGGTGTTGCCAATGCTCAATGTGGGCGGTACAAAGCTTTTGAAGGCTGAAACGCCAGGCCCCGTTAAGGATGAAAAATTATCACCCCGGATAGCCAAGACAGCCCATTATCTGTGGGTTGTCTATTTCGTGCTGACTGCGCTGTGCGCCGTTGCTTACTATGTGGCTGGCATGTCTGTCTTCGATGCCATAAGCCATAGTTTAACTACAGTTTCAACCGGCGGGTTTTCCACCCATGATTCCAGTTTGGGGTATTTCAACAGCAACGCTGTACTCATGGTGGCTGATATATTTATGTTGTTGGGGGCAATCAGTTTTGCCCTGCATTTCAAAGTTTGGCGCAGTCGCCAACTGAAACTGTACTGGAGAGATGAGGAAACCCGCTATTTCCTGCTATGCATCGCACTCATCACGTCGATGATCTGGTTTGGTTTACGTCAACAGGGGGGGTATTCCGACAGCTGGGTTGCACTAAATGCAGGAGCGTTTCATTTGATTTCGTTCATGACGAGCACTGGCTTTGCTGCCGATAGCTTTGCAGACTGGCCATTGTCTGTGGTGTTTCTTCTGATATTTGCTGGCTATCTCGGCGGTTGTGCGGGCTCCACTGCAGGTGGTAACAAGATGATCAGAAATATTCTGAGCGTGAAGCTCTTCAATCTCGAAATCAAACGCCTGATACATTCCCGTGGTGTATTTATTGTCAAGTTTCAGGGCAGACCTGTTACGCCATCCGTGTTAGGGGCGTCAGTGGTGTTCATGTTTGTCGCCGCCGTCAGCACAATGGTTCTGACGCTTGTTATGATGGCATCGGGTCTGGGTTTCCTTTCCGCCCTGACGGCAGTTGCGGCCTGTCTCAATGTGCTGGGGCCTGCGTTTGGCGAATTAGACAGTAACTTTCAGCCGGTATCCGACTTTGGTACCTGGGTGCTGACCTTTACCATGATTCTGGGAAGGCTGGAATATTTCACAGTGCTGAGCCTGCTGATCCCGGATTTTTGGAGGCGGTGATAGTAAGAGGGCGCCAGTGCATCATGGCCACCAGGTATGCCGGTGGCCATGAAACTCCGCTTAATCAATTACGACCGACGCTGATAAATGGGTTTCTTTTCGTTCGCATCTGCCTGGTAGGTAACCGAGAAATCATTCAATCCGGTCAGTGCTTCTTCTATACAGCGATCTGCTCTGGGCTCAAAGCTATTGAAACCGCAGCGCTGCATGTAGAACATTTGATCCCGCAATACATCACCACAAGCGCGAAGCTCACCTTCATAACCCATTCGGTCGCGTAAAATGCGGGCCAGTGAATAGCCCCGGCCGTCACGGAACACAGGAAACTCAATGGCAATCAGGTCCACCGAATCCAAATAGCCGGCAATCTCTTCGGGTTCAATGTCACCACTGACCTTAATCCCAACCTTGCCGTTATGATCTTTGAGTTTGGATTCCAGCTCCGGCCACAGCGACTGAGGGATAATGACGTTGCCTTCAGCCGGTAAGTCACCGGCTTCATTGATATGAGTGAAGGTGTCTTCAACGATGGCACGGTTCTTAATAATCTTATGCGGCATAGACACGCTCCTTAAAAGGCGCCATGCCAACTCGCTCGTAGGTTGAGAGGAATGACTCGCCTTCGATACGTTTTTCAACAAAGACATCGATGATCTTGGTGACCACATTCGCAATATCGTTCTCAAAGAATGAGGGGCCGATGATTTTGCCTACTTTGGCATCGCGACCGGAACAGCCACCCAGTGACACCTGATAATATTCCTCGCCTTTCTTGTCCACACCCAGGATACCAATGTTGCCGATGTGGTGATGGCCGCAAGCGTTCATGCAACCGGAAATATTGAGTTCGATTTCACCCAGGTCATAGAGGTAATCCAGATCATCAAACTGACGCTGGATCTGCTCGGCTATGGGGATGGACTTGGCGTTTGCCAGGGAGCAGAAATCGCCTCCCGGGCAGCAGATCACGTCCGTAAGGCAACCAATATTGGCGGTGGCGAAGCCCAGACCCTTGAGCTTTTCCCACAACTCAAACAGTTGGTCTTGCTGG
>CATLZI010000302.1 GCA_950063125.1 uncultured Porticoccus sp.
TGGGGGTTATAGCCGCCATACCGGAGAGCAGTCCCGTATGGTATTGCCCAGTATCATTGCCTGTACCGGTGAGCAGTTGGCGCGTCCTCAGACACGGCACCCGCTGAGCAATCCTGCACTGTTTGCCCGCGATGGTTATTTGTGCATGTATTGTGCCCGTCCCTTTGATAGCAATGCGCTGACACGTGATCATATCGTGCCCACTTCCAGGGGTGGGGAGGATCGCTGGGAGAACGTGGTTGCCGCCTGTCGCCGTTGTAATCAGCACAAAGCTGACCGTCTGCTCGATGAATTGAATATGCAGTTGGTCGCTCTGCCGTTCAGGCCCAACAACGCGGAATATCTGGCACTGATTAACTCCAGGCGGATATTGGGGGATCAGATGGAATTTCTGCGGAGCCAGTTTTCCAGAAATTCGAGACTGTTGTAGTCTATTTGTTCGACACTTCCCGGCGATCCTGCAGTTTTAACAGCCGTCACTGTTTGCTGATTTCATGCTAGCCTCTTGCCCCGAAAGCCATTAACCCATTGTTGAGGATCATTGAATGGAGCTCGGAATTGCCGGAAAAACAGCGTTGGTTTGTGCCGCCAGTAAAGGGCTGGGCAAAGGGTGTGCGATGGCCCTGGCAGCGGAGGGCGCCAAGCTGGTGATTATGGCAAGGCAGGCGGATACGCTGGCAGCAACCGCCGAGGCGATCCGGATGGCCACGGGCGCCGAGGTGACCACCGTGGTGGGTGACATCACGACGGAGGCGGGTCGGGATGTGGTCCTCGCCACCTGCCCTGCACCGGATATTCTGGTGAATAATGCCGGGGGGCCGCCGCCGGGAGATTTCCGCAACTGGGGGCAGAAAGAATGGTTCGAAGCGGTCAATGGCAATATGTATAGCCCGATTGACATGATTCGCCGTACCCTGGATGGCATGATCGAGCGACGGTTTGGGCGGATTATCAATATCACCAGTGCTGCGGTAAAGCAGCCGTTTGAACCACTGGGGTTGTCCAACGGCGCCCGTTCGGGGTTGACCGGTTTTGTGGCCGGGATTTCCCGGGACCCGGCGCGCTTTAATGTGACCATCAATAATTTATTACCGGGACTCTTTGATACCGAGCGGGGCCATGGTGCCGCTACACTGATCGGTAACAGCAAGGGGCTTTCTGCCCAGGACATTATCGCCGGTCTGCCCGCCGGCCGGTTGGGTATGGTCGAGGAATTTGGTGCCACCTGTGCGTTCCTTTGCAGCCAACAGGCAGCCTATATCACCGGCCAGAATATCCTGATTGATGGTGGTAACTACCGCGGCACTTTCTGAGGTGTAGCGCTAGTTCATCAGGCTCTGTGCCAGCACCAACAGTATCAGTGCCGGGCAGCAGAATTTTGCGTAGCCGGGCCAGATTCGCCAGAACAGGCTGTGCTGTACGTCGGGCAAGCCTCGGCGAATCTCCTCCAGAACCCGATCCCTGCGCCAGACCCAGGTGGCAAAAACACATAACATCAGTCCCAGCAGGGGCTGACTGTAATGGGTGGTGAGGGTCACAACGGCCGCAAACAGGGTGTCAAAATTCATCACGATCACCGCGCTTATGGCAAAGACTATCGCGCCGGACAGCCAGGTAGCCATAGGGCGACTGGCAACATGTTGTTCGAGGGTGTAGGACACGGGCACTTCGAGCATGGAAATCGATGATGTGAGCGCCGCGATTGACAGCAGGGTAAAGAACAGTAAAGCGACCACAGTGCCGCCAGCCATGGTTTTAAACAGGGCGGGCAGTGTTTGAAAAATCAGGTCTGGTCCTGCCATCAACGCCCCTTGGGGCGTATAGATTTCCACCCCCTGATGCCGGGCGACAAACATCGCTGGCAGCACAAGCAGTCCCGCCAAAAAGGCCACGGATGAATCCAGTGCCGTGACAATGGCACCCATGGCGGGCAGGTTGTCGTCTGGCCTGAGGTAAGAGCCGTAGATCAGCATGGTGCCGACCCCGAGCGACAGGGAAAAGAAAGCCTGGCCGA
Source organism: uncultured Porticoccus sp. (assembly GCA_950063125.1). GTDB lineage: Bacteria > Pseudomonadota > Gammaproteobacteria > Pseudomonadales > Porticoccaceae > Porticoccus. Next base: position 2,015 of record CATLZI010000302.1, read on the forward strand.
GGGCGCTGAGGATCAACTTGGGATCACCGATACGGCTGAAATCGGGGATCAGGTAGAGCTTGAGCCCATCGACTGCTCCGGGCTGGGTGAGCACATAGACGATCAGAAAAATCATCATCGCCAGCAGGGCTGGCATCAACCGACACGACCATTTTTCGATGCCGTGCTCAACGCCGGCACTGATAACTGCGCAGGTAACAATCAGAAAAATCGCGCAAAACAGCAGGTTTCTGGGTGCGCTGAATTCCGTGAGCCAGTTGGCCAATCCCGGCAGTCCGCTGAGACTGACCATCGGCTCCAGCAGATAGGCGAGCATCCAGCCGGCCACAATGCTGTAAAAGCTGAGGATCAGTGCTGCGACAATAATGCCGTAAAAACCGGTCAGTTTTCCCAGCAATCTGGTGGTTTTTCCGGGTGATATGATTTGCAGTGCAGAAACCATATTGGCGCGGGTATGACGGCCGATAATCAATTCGGCCATGAGTGCCGGGTAGGCCAGGCAAAACGCCAGCAGAAAATACACCAGTACAAAGGCGCCGCCGCCATTCTCGGCAGCATTGGTGGGGAACCCCCAGATATTCCCCAACCCCACTGCCGACCCCGAGGCCGCCAGAATAAAGCCAATCCTGGATGAGAACTGCCCGCGGGGGGATGACATGGCGATCACTCGTGTTGAGCGGTGAGTTCTGACGACCGAAGCGGCCGTCTTGCGGAGCTATTAGTCATTCAGCAGCACTATTTTACCGGTGTGTGAAAACCCTTCCATCCGTTGATGGGCCGCGACCGCGTCCTCCAGCGCCATCACCCGATCAATAACAGGCAGGATCCGGTGTGCTGTCACAAAGTCTATCATGGCGGCAAACTCTGCATTGCTGCCCATGGTCGTACCCTGTATACGGATTTGTCGGAAGAAAAGTTTAGCCAGTTCCAACCCTTTGGCCGGGTTGCCAAGGGTGG
>CATLZI010000303.1 GCA_950063125.1 uncultured Porticoccus sp.
TGCCGCCTGCGGTTATGACAGTGACGCGGTCAGACGTGGCCAACCCAATTCCGCAACCGAACTGATGGTCGCCTACGCTTACGATACTGTTATGCGCGTCAACCCGGTGGGCTTCTTTGGCATGGTTCACGTACTTGAAGGCACCAGCGTCAGTATCGCCGAAACCGTTGCCGACAATGTCCGCGGGACCCTGGGGCTTCCCCAAAATGCCTTTTCCTACCTGTATTCCCACGGTTCACTGGATAAGGGGCATGTCGCCTTTTTTGAGGGCCTGATGAACCGGATTGAATCGCCACAGGACCAGGCACAGATCATTCATTCAGTCAGGATGTTTTATCGACTTTATGGCGATCTGTTCCGTTCGCTCGACGATGTTTCGCACAACATTCCACGCACCGCCTGACAGAGACGCAATATGGAACTGAACAACAAAGTGATTTTACTGACGGGCGCCACTGGAGGCATTGGTTGCGCGGTAGCCCGGGCATTGGCGGAGGAAGGTGCCTGCCTCAGGCTAGTTGGGCGAAACACAGCGTCATTGGACCAGCTTGCCGGTCAATTGCCGGGAAATCATCAAATAATCGTGGCGGATATCGGCACCTCTCAGGGGCGACATGACATCCTGTCAGGATGTATCGATGGCGGGGGTATTGACCTGCTGATCAATCTGGCAGGCACAACAACATTTCAATGCTTCGAACACCAGTCTGAAGGGAGTATCGAACAGATGCTCAGCACAAACCTGATTGCCCCCATGTTATTGACAAAACAGCTGATCCCCCTCCTGAACAATAGACCGGAGTCAGCTGTGGTCAACATCGGCTCGACCTATGGCAGCATCGGTCACCCCGGCTACGTCGCCTATTGTGCCAGTAAATCGGGCCTGAAAGGCTTTACCGAGGCGCTGCGCAGGGAACTCAGCGACACCGCCATTCGGGTCTTTTATCTGGCCCCCAGAGCGACGGACACCAGCTTGAATTCACCCGCTGCTAACACCCTGAATCGCGCTCTCGGCAACAAGGTCGACCTACCGGAAAAGGTCGCCGACACGCTGGTAAAACTGGTCAAATCCAACCGGCATTGTCAGTGCATGGGATGGCCGGAAAAACTGTTTGTGAAAATTAACGGCCTGCTTCCGAGGCTGGTTGACCGGGCACTGGTTAAAAAAATGCCGCTCATCAAACAAATCCTCAAGAACCACGAAACGACTAAAATCAACACCTAGAGACTCACATTATGAAACACACCATTAAAAACATCATGGCAAGCTCTGTGGCACTGCTTGCGCTGACTGCCAGTTCTGGCTGGGCGGGTGTCACAGAGGAAATCAGCACCCTGCAAAAACGCTGGGCAGAGGTTAACTATCAAATGGAGGGCGAGGCACAGAGCGAGGCCTTTGCCTCGCTCGCAACAGAGGCCGACGCTGTTGTCTCAAAATACCCCGACAGTGCAGCCCCGCTAATCTGGCGTGGTATTATCAAATCCACTTATGCAGGTGCCAAAGGTGGTCTCGGCGCATTATCGCTGGCCAAGTCGTCGAAAGCCGATCTGGAAGCGGCATTGGCAATAGACCCTCAGGCATTGGACGGATCGGCCTATACCAGCCTGGGTACGCTCTACTGCCATGTACCGGGCTGGCCGATTGGTTTTGGCGATGACAAAAAAGCGGAGAAATTGCTACTTAAAGCGCTGGCCATCAACCCCGACGGGATAGACAGCAATTACTTTTACGCCGACTACCTGATCGGGAAAAAACGTTACCAGGATGCCAAGTCTTATTTACTTAAGGCAAAAAAGGCAGCACCGCGCATTAACCGACCATTGGCCGATGCCGGGCGGCAAAAGGAAATCAGCCAGGCGCTGGCCGTTATTGAACAGAAACTGGGAAGCTAATCAGCACAAATGCAAATTCTGTTGGTAGAAGATGATCAACCGCTGGCCCAGGGGCTTAAAGCAGCCCTGAGTAGACAGCATTACACTGTAAATCATGTGGATACGGGAAGAGCCTGTATCCATGTAGTGGAAACGGAACCACCGGATATCATTATCCTGGATATCGGTTTACCGGATATCAATGGCCTGAAAGTCCTCGAATCAATTCGCAGCCGATCGGCTGCGTTGCCGGTATTACTGCTGACAGCCAGAGATACCCTGCACGACAAGGTGACCGGGCTGGACTCCGGAGCCGACGACTATCTGGCAAAACCCTTCGAGATGAGCGAACTCCTGGCCCGCCTGAGGGTGCTCGAGCGCCGACTCAGTTCAGTCAAATCGACCAAAATCACTGTTGGCCCGGTTACTCTGGATACCAGTGATCAGTCAGTTACCTGTCGCGGTGAAGCCCAGGAGCTGTCGCGCCGGGAATATATGTTACTGAAGGCGTTGATGGAAAATGCCGGCCGGATAATGACTCGAAACACACTGGAAGCGAGGCTTTACAGCTGGGGGGAGGAAATATGCAGCAATGCAGTTGAAGTGCACATACACCATCTCAGGAAAAAACTGGGTGCCGACTTCATCAAAACCGTGCGCGGCGTCGGCTACAAGGTCACGGCCCCGTGAGATCAATCCGGCTGTTCCTGATTGCCGCCACACTGGCGGTACTGACCCTGTTCAATTTTGTTGCCGCGTTGCAGGGTTACAGTTCCAGCCTTAAGGAAGCCAACAAGCTGTTTGACCAGCATTTGCGGCAGACGGCAGAACTGATTGCGCGACTCTACGCCGGCCACCCGATAAAGCCCCTTGATGACGAAAGCACGTTGGCCTACCAGGTATGGCGGGGGCAAGAGCTTCTCGCCTCCTTTGGCATTAAACAAACACGACCCATAACAGATTTTTATCCCGGTTTCGGCCATGCCAATTTCGACGGTTATCGCTGGCGAACCCTCGTCTACTATGATCAGGACCACTGGAACTGGATCATCACCGCTGAACGGACGGACTTGC
>CATLZI010000304.1 GCA_950063125.1 uncultured Porticoccus sp.
TCATGGCGGATAAAGATATTCCAAATATTCTTGCGCCGTTGGGACCGCTGGTTAAAAGCTGGTACTTTTGCAACATACCAGACCAGCCGAGAGCCGCAGATGCAGGTATGTTGTCATCGATGTTGTACAATACCAGTGGGCAGATATCTGCCAGAACGAGGATTTGTTCTTCTCCGCTGAACGCTCTTGAATCGGCCCTGCATGAAGCTACTTCCGACGATCAAGTGGTCGTTTTCGGCTCTTTTTTTACCGTTGGACCGATACTGGACTGGTGGCAAAACCTGCCAAAAGGAAAAAAGGATGTTGAGTGAAAATATGAAACAGCGCATTGTCGGTGGCTTTGTATTGCTGGCGCTGGCTCTGATTCTGTTCGCTTTGCTTTTTGGTTTTTCTGATGCTGCCAAGGTAGATACTCGCTCGCAAATTCCCGACTCCCCGGATATTGCTCCTGTGGTCGTCGATCAACCGGATCGCCCGGACAATATTGAAGCTGCAATAGACGATGAAAATATCTTCCAGCCCGAGGTTTCGCAAGAGGTAGAGGCAGCAATTGAGTCTTCCTCACCTCAGCCGCCGGGTTTGACTGATGAGGGTGTTGCGGAAGCCTGGGTTCTGCAGGTGGGCAGTTTTCGGGATACTGAAAAGGCGCAGTCATTGCTTGAACAGCTTCTGGCGGATGGTTATAGCGCCTACGTTCGTGACCAGAAAGGCGATGCGGGAGCGCTGAATCGAGTCTTTGTGGGCCCCAAGGTATTGAAAAGTAAACTGGTGGACGACAAGGCCGCCATCGACAAAAAATATGGTGTCAATGCACTGATGTTGCGCTTTGATCCCTGACCGTAGAACCTCGCTCTGATACACTCTCGGGCATTCTAAAAAATGATTAAAGCATGAACTGGGCAGACTGGGCGATTATTGCGGTTTTAGGGTTTTCTGTGCTGATTAGCGCGGTGAGAGGCTTCATCAAAGAAGCTCTGTCGTTGGTGATCTGGCTCGCAGCGGCAATCATTGCATCCATTTTCCACGATGAGCTCGCATTATGGCTGGTTGACCTCATTTCAACGCCTTCCCTGCGTATGCTGACTGCCTGGATCACACTATTTATTGTTGTTTTAATCATTGGTGGTATCTGCAGTTATCTGTTGGGGAAACTGGTGGAAGCGACGGGCCTGACCGGCACCGATCGGCTCCTGGGCGTATTGTTTGGCCTGACCCGGGGCCTGATCATTATTATGGTGGTACTGCTTGTCCTGACGGAAATACTGCCAGTGGCAGAGGATGTGTGGTGGCAGGAATCACACTTGATTTCTTTTTTTATGCAGTTTGAACATTTCGCCAGGGAGGCCGGAGCTGCGGTGTTAGGTTTTCTAAAAAATCTGCTCTAGTGAACAGGCGTCACAGCGCAGCCAGCAAGTCTTTAAAAACGAGGTCGTTTAGTCCATGTGTGGCGTTGTCGGAATTGTCGGTAAAAGCGATGTTAAATTGCAGCTCTATGATGCATTAACGATGCTTCAACATCGGGGTCAGGATGCCGCAGGCATCATGACCTGTGTAGGTGGCCGCCTTAACCAGAGGAAAGGGGTCGGTCTGGTTCGGGATGTGTTTCATACCCGCCACATGGCCGAGCTGGAAGGCAACATGGGTATCGGTCACGTGCGTTATCCGACTGCCGGCAGTTCTGGTGCTGCCCTGGCCCAGCCGTTTTATGTGAACTCTCCCTACGGGATCTGCATGGCACATAATGGCAATCTGACCAATACCGATGAGCTGATGGAGCATCTTTTCAAATCGGACCTCCGGCATATCAACACAGATTCAGATTCCGAAGCATTGCTCAACGTTTTTGCCCATGAACTGCCCTTGCAGGGTAAGTTGCAACCATTGCCCGCCGATATTTTTGAAGCAGTGAGACGTGTGCATCGCCGATGCCGAGGGGCTTACGCGGTAGTGGGTATGATTGCCAATTATGGCATGGTCGCTTTCCGGGACCCGCTTGGTATTCGTCCTCTGGTATTTGGCCAGCGCGAAACGGCGCAGGGCATGGAATATATTGTGGCTTCAGAGAGTGTCGCACTGGATGTGCTTGGCTTTCAGCTGGTCCGGGATATTGAACCGGGCGAGGCACTTTATGTGGATGAGCAGGGTGAACTCCATTTGCAACAGTGTGCCGATAACCCGCAGTTGATGCCCTGTATATTCGAACACGTATATTTTGCCCGCCCCGACTCCATTATTGACAGTATTTCTGTTTACAAGTGCCGCCTGCGCATGGGTGAGCATTTGGCGGAGAAGATTCTCCGGCAATACCCGGATCACGATATTGACGTGGTGATTCCCGTGCCGGATACCAGCCGGGTAGCTGCCCAAGCCATCGCTGAACACCTGCAGGTTAAATTCCGCGAAGGGTTCATGAAGAATCGTTATATCGGGCGGACATTCATTATGCCGGGGCAGAAGGAGCGTAAGAAGTCTGTGCGACAGAAACTGAACCCGGTGCGGCTGGAATTCAAGGGTAAAAATGTTTTGCTGGTGGATGACTCGATTGTTCGGGGCACTACGTCCAGGGAAATCATTCAAATGGCCCGTGAGGCGGGTGCCAGTAAAGTCTATGTGGCATCGGCTGCGCCGCCAGTTCGCTATCCCAATGTCTATGGTATCGACATGCCATCTGCACGGGAGTTGATTGCTCACGACAGAACCGAGCAGGAGGTCGCCACGCTGATCGGCGCTGACTGGCTGATTTATCAGGAGCTGGAAGACCTTATCGCCAGTGCCAAAGAGGGCAATTCCGGTATCGTGTTCTTTGACTGTGCTGTCTTTGACGGTATTTATGTAACGGGTGATGTCAACCAGGCCTATCTGGACAGACTCGAATCAGTCCGCAACGATAAAGCCAAGAGCAATTCAAAAAAGGGT
>CATLZI010000305.1 GCA_950063125.1 uncultured Porticoccus sp.
TGACGGGTAAGAGGAATACTGGCCGCACAGTGGCCCATCATCTATGCTTTATGAAAACTGTGATTACCAAAGTTTATGAAAACGAGGATTGCCAATGAAAAACCAGGATCAGATTATTGAGTTACTCAATAAAATTATGGAATTCGAGCTCGCTGGTGTGGTTCGTTACAACCACTACGCGCTGATGGTTTATGGCTACAACCGCATTCCCATCGTGAGCTGGCTGAGGGAGGAAGCCGACAACAGTCTTGTCCACGCTCAGGCAGCAGGAGAAATGATCACTGCTCTGGGTGGCCACCCGTCACTGGCCATCGGGCCGCTACTTGAAACCCATCGGCATGATATCGGCGACATTCTTCGGGAATCAATGGAGCAGGAAGCCCTGGCGAAAGCCCTCTATTACGAACTACTGGCGCTCGTCAAAGACAATTCCGTCATGCTAGAAGAGTATGCCCGGCAAAAAATAGCAGAAGAAGAAATGCACGCGGCAGAAGTTGACAAGATGCTGCGCAAGCCGGGCGATATCAAGTCATTCAGTAGCTGAATTTCTCTGCGATCATTCCGGCCGATCGAGCCGGAATGAAACGCCCGTTCCCTTGAGACTACAATACCCACCCGGGTTCTTTATCAGGTATTGCTGATGGTAGTCCTCCGCATAATAGAACGGGCAGGACAAACTGATTTCTGTGGTGATCGGGGGGAAATCACGCTGTTGCAATTCACGTTGAAACGCTTCACGTGATTTGTCCGCCAACTGGTATTGTGTTTCATTGAAGCAATAGATGGCTGAACGATACTGGGTTCCCCTGTCATTGCCCTGACGCATCCCCTGGGTGGGATCATGGGATACCCAGAACAGCTCAAGCAGTGTTGTCAGGCCAATCACATCTGGATCAAAAACCACCAGAACCACTTCGGTATGGCCGGTTAATCCCGAGCAGACTTCTTCATAAGTAGGATTTTCGGTGTAACCCCCGGCATAGCCCACTGCCGTGCTATAGACACCGGGTTGCGTCCAGAAAAGGCGCTCAGCCCCCCAGAAACAGCCCATACCGAGAATGATCTGTTGCATACCATCGGGAAAAGGGGCCTTGAGCGGATGGCCTGTAGCCAGATGCCGGTTGTTGACCACCAGCGGCTCAGCGCGGCCAGGCAGTGCCTGCTCGGGACTGACCATCTGTGCTTTATGGGAATAATCAAACATATCTCGGCTCCTGTGTTGCGCTTGCCACCATGAATCTACTGTCCTAATCTCTGCTGACTTGGATCAGGAGTACATTACCCATGATTGAACTCTACACTGCTGCCACACCCAATGGCCACAAAGTCAGCATCGCACTTGAAGAACTGGATCTCCCCTATGACATGCACGTGCTCAGCCTGAGCGATAATGAACAAAAGCAGCCCTGGTACCTTGCACTCAATCCCAATGGCAGAATCCCCACTATTGTAGATCGCGCCAATGACAATTTTACGGTTTTTGAGTCGGGCGCCATATTGATCTATCTGGCGGAGAAAACCGGACAGTTGCTATCGAGCGATCCAAAGGAGCGGTCTCGTTCTCTGCAGTGGCTGATGTTCCAGATGGGCGGTATCGGCCCGATGATGGGCCAGGCCAACGTCTGGTACCGTTACTGGAATGAAACCTATCAACCGGCAATCGATCGTTATCAAAACGAGGTAAAACGTCTCTTTGGCGTTTTGGACAGCCATCTGAAAGGCAGACAGTTTCTCACCAATGAGCTGAGTATCGCCGATATCGCCAATTGGGCCTGGGTACGAATTTACGACTGGTCCGGGATTGACATCAAACCCTTTCCCCACTTGCAACGATGGGTTGAACGGCTAGACGAGCGGCCCGCTTTCCAGCGCGGGATCAACCAGCCCGCCGCTGAATACGAACAGGAAGACAAGGCGACTTCCTTCGTTAAAGGGGCCCGCAATATGCTGACCAAATAACAGCGCTATCCTGAACGATTAATGCACAGACTACGAATTGTCCTGGCGAGGGTACGTGCGTCAGGTGTTTCACCCGCATAGCGCATGGTTTCATACATTCGGGTCACTTCAACCAGTTCCCTGCCCAATTCGGGTCTGGATTCAGCAACGCGCTGCGCATAATCCCTCGGCCCTTCACCCACCTGCCTGGGAAAACCGGCTTTTTCGAGTTTTTGGCATAGCCGGAGAAACTCCCGGTCCAACAGGTCCCGGGGCCGTTCACGGCGACGTGGCAGCAGCATCCATAACCCCAGCAAAAGCAGCAAACCGCCGCCCACCCCAGTCAGGGCCAGCGCGATTCGCCAGGGCGAGTTGTCCCCCAGCAGGTTGCGCAGAAAAGCAGTCTGTATCTGATCGTAACCCAGTACCCAAAGGGCCCAGTTGTAATTGAGTGACTCAATCTGCAAACGCAGTTGATTCAGCCAGCCAATATGGCGAAAGCGCACCAGTGAAACCGGTGAATCCGCTAAAAAATCTGTTTCGTCGCCCAACACCGACTGCAAATCCTGCTCGATACGCTGAGGTGCCACGGCGGCTGTCGGGTCAACTCTCACCCAGCCCCTATCCTCCAGCCAGATTTCCGCCCAGGCATGGGCATCATATTGACGCACGACCAGGTAGTCGTCGGGGTGCCTCTCGCCGCCCTGGTAGCCGGCAACAACCCTTGCAGGAATACCGGCAGCACGCATAAAAAACACGAAGCTGCCGGCAAAATGCTCACAGAAGCCCCGCTGGCTATCGAACAGAAATTCGTCTACAGCATGTTTGCCCAGCAGTGGCGGTTGCAGCGTGTAGACAAACTCACTGTTGTACAACGTCAATACCCTCGATACCAGCTCAGGATCGCCGCTGACCGTCTTGCGCCAGCGACTGGCCAGCTCCCGGGTGCGGGGGTTAAATTCTTCAGGAAG
>CATLZI010000306.1 GCA_950063125.1 uncultured Porticoccus sp.
ATTAGCCATCTCGTGATAATTCCCTCTCTTGGAGCGCCGAGCTTCTGAATCATGAGCCGATTTGTCCACCAGATATTATTAAAGTTCAGGGAATAAACTGAACAAATCCAACTGTCTAAAAAAACACAACCTGTCTATTTCGCGCTAGTTGAGCGGTGATATTTTTGATCAGGGGATGCGCTTCCTCGCTGTATTTCCCTGAAAACAAGCTCATCAGTATGGTTGGCATACTAGGTGCTTTAGTCCGATTCGGATAGACCTAATCCGGCATATTTACCTCGCGGACATGCCGGCTTTGCAAAGCGAGCAGGAGAATAGCGCATGAAAAAAATTGAGGCGGTCATCAAGCCGTTCAAGCTTGAGGAAGTGAAGGATGCCCTGGCCGAAATTGGCATTGAGGGCATGACGGTTACGGAAGTGAAGGGGTTTGGCCGGCAAAAAGGCCACACTGAAATCTACCGTGGCAGTGAGTATACAGTGGATTTTCTTCCGAAGATCAAACTGGATATTGTGGTGGGGGACGACAATGTCGAAGCCGCAACCAAGGCAATAATTAGCGCTGCGAAGACCGGCAAGATTGGTGATGGCAAAGTGTTCATCTCAGCGATTGAAGAGGCTGTCCGCATCCGGACTGATGAAAAAGGCGACGAAGCACTCTGAATCCAACCGAAACTTTAAACCTTAACCAAAGCAAAAAATGAAAAAATTGATACCCATACTTACAATAATCCTGGCACTCTTTGCCGGGAACCTATTGGCGCAAGGCGCCGATGAAGAACAGTCAAATATTCTCCAATACGCACAAGCTGACGGAAATGAAAGTGAGGAGGTGGTTGGCGAAGAGGAACCTGTGCCTGCAGGGGAAGAAGAGGAGGAAGAGGCAGCAGAAGATCCATCCTTTGCAGACTTGGGTGGGGATTCCGGTGACACGGCATGGATGATCGTCGCCACTGCTATAGTACTAATGATGACCATTCCAGGGCTCTCGCTCTTCTACGCCGGTCTCGCACGCAGGAAAAATGTTCTCTCAGTGCTCGTGCAATGTTTTGCCATTACCTGTTTAATGACGCTGCTGTGGACCATATATGGCTACAGCTTGGCATATACAGAGGGCAATGCATATATTGGCGGTTTCGATAAATTATTCTTAAAAGGCATTGGCGTGAACACCATTGATGGCTCCATCCCTGAGTCGGTCTTTTTTACGTTCCAAATGACCTTTGCAATCATAACACCAGCTCTGATTGTTGGGGCTTTTGCTGAACGTATGAAATTCAGCGCAGTAATGATCTTTATGGCAATTTGGTTTACCATTTCCTATTTGCCGGTGTGGCACATGGCTTGGGGCGGCGGCCTTTTTGGGGGTGGCGAAGAAGGCAACTTCCTGATGGCAGCCGAGACGGGCGCAATTGACTTTGCCGGCGGTACCGTAGTGCACATTAATGCAGGTGTAGCCGCTTTGGTGGTCTGCATGGTTTTGGGTGCTCGCAAGGGTTTTGGTAAGGAGAATATGACGCCTCATAACGTGCCTTTTGTTTTAATAGGTGCGGCGCTGCTCTGGGTCGGCTGGTTTGGCTTCAATGCTGGCAGTCAGCTGGCAGCCGATGGCACGGCCGGCATGGCTCAGTTGGTAACCCAGGTGGCGACAGCTACTGCGGCCTTCACCTGGATGCTGGTTGAATGGTGCACGAAGGGTAAGCCGACAGCCGTGGGTATAGCCACGGGTGCGGTTGCAGGATTGGTTGCCATTACCCCGGCTTCCGGATCAGTTGGTCCGATGGGTGCGATTGTAATCGGCGTCGCTGCCGGGGCAATCTGCTACTGGGCCGCCACGTCGCTGAAGAAAGCACTGGGTTATGACGATAGCTTCGACGTATTCGGAGTCCATGGTATAGGCGGCATTGTGGGTGCTTTACTTACTGGCTGCCTGTTTATTGAGGGGGACGCAGGAACTGAGTCATTCAAAGTGGGCGGACAACTATGGATACAAGCCAAGGCCGTCATCGTTACCATTATCTGGAGCGGTGCGGCGGCATACATCGCGCTAAAAATCGCGGATGCTTGCTGTGGCGGAATTCGTTCCAGCGAAGACACCGAGACGGAAGGTCTTGACGTTGCCGACCATGGTGAGGGAGGTTACTCGCTCTAACCCACTGGGAATTAAACTGTCGCTCTGGCTGCGTCGTGCATCGGCGCAGCCAGTTTGACGGTTGAGTGATAGAGTTTGGCGAAAGCTGAAAAACAGAAACACAATTGAAGAGAACAAATGAGTAAACATAAGTTGGAATATATTTGGCTCGACGGCTATCAGCCGACGCAGAGCCTGCGCAGCAAAACCAAGGTCGAGAGTGATTTCAGCGGCAAGCTGGAGGACGCGGGTGAGTGGAATTTTGATGGATCCTCTACCGAGCAGGCCTCTGGAGACGATTCTGACACGCTCCTAAAACCCGTCGCTGTTTATCCGGATCCGGATCGTTTTGGCGGAAACGGGTGGCTGGTCATGTGCGAAGTGCTTAATGCCGACGGTACACCGCACGAGTCCAATGGTCGGGCCACGATCGGCGATGATGACGAAGATTTCTGGTTTGGTTTTGAACAGGAATATACCTTGATCGACCCGGATACCAATCTTCCATTGGGCTTCCCCGAGAATGGTTTCCCGGGCCCGCAGGGCCCCTACTACACCTCAGTGGGAGTGCGTAATGCCATCGGTCGTGATCTCGTAGATGAGCATCTGCACTTGTGCCTCGAGGCTGGTATTAATGTTGAAGGCATCAACGCCGAAGTGATGATGGGTCAGTGGGAGTTTTAGGTATTTGGCAAGGGCGCGGGTAACGCCGGTGACGAGGTCTGGATGGCGCGCTACATCATGGAGCGCACCGGGGAGAAGTA
>CATLZI010000307.1 GCA_950063125.1 uncultured Porticoccus sp.
CTGAATATAGAAGTTACCTTGCAGGGTGGCCAGGCTACTTTTCTCGAGCGGTGAGTGCCGCTAGACTGGTCGCCCGAAACATCAGCCAACAGGATCTATTATGCCGACCTTTGATATAGTCTCAGAAGTGGATCAGGTGGAAATCCGTCATGCCACTGAAAACACGCAACGGGAGTTGGCCACCCGTTTTGATTTTCGCGGGGTTGAGGCCAGTGTGACGCTAAAGGACGAGGTGGTTACGCTGACCGCCGAATCAGATTTCCAGTGCCGACAACTGCTGGACATGCTGAGCAAGAACCTGGTGAAACGCAATGTAGATCCCTATGTTATCGATGTGGATGAGGAAGCTGTCCACAGCGGCAAAACGTTTTCACTGCAGGTGCGTTTCAAACAGGGTATCGACCAGCCAATGGCGAAGAAAATTATCAAGTTGGTGAAAGAGGCCAAAATAAAAGTACAGACAGCGATTCAGGGTGACAAATTGCGTGTTACCGGTAAGAAGCGCGACGATCTGCAGGAAACCATTGCCCTGATCAAAGGAGCTGATCTTGGCCAGCCATTCCAGTTTGAAAATTTCAGAGACTGAGTCTTGGTACCTCGCTCCAGTGTCGCACGGATTTAAGATACCACCCGAAAGCCGACTAGTTTTCCTCTGACCCCGTTGATTCTTCCAGGTTGAGCTTGCCAATGGCCAGCACGGCCTGGGTTCTTGAGCGCACGCCCAGCTTTCTGAAGATAGCCGTCATATGGGCCTTGATGGTCGCTTCCGTGACATCCAGTTCATAGGCAATCTGCTTGTTCAGCAGACCCTCGGCCAGCATGGTCAGCACAAGATATTGCTGGGGTGTCAGCGAGGCGATTCCCGCCATCAATTGTTGTTCACTCTGGCTCAGGGGCAGGCATCTCCTCGATCCCGCCTGTGCCGGTGGTAGCCAGATGTCGCCTTGCAGAACGGTCTGAATCGCTTCCAGAATGGTCGTGACGCCGGACGACTTTGGCAGAAACCCCCTGGCGCCAAATTCCACAGCACGCTGGATGATGTCGGTCTTTTCATTGGCAGATACCACCAGCACCGGCATCTTGCCACAATGCCCCTGCACATAGGCCAGAGCACTGAATCCGTGGGCGCCGGGCATGTGCAGATCCAGTAATACCAAATCCGTATCGGGATGATCGCTCAACTTGATTTGCAGGCTCGCCATATCCTGTGCTTCAACGATTTCCTGTTCACCACCCATGGTTTGCAGCACCTGGGAAATGGCATTTCTGAAGAGTGGGTGGTCATCGGCAACAATAAATTTCGACATTATTTTTGTACTTCAGCAGGTATTTATTTTTGATGGTAATGCGCGCGCTGTTGAGTGGCAAGGTTTTCATTTTTCACAAAAAAACCTTTTCTCCCGCCTATTTCGTTAGACATTGGTCTTAAATTTCCTGCCGAATCGACCTTGGTCGGATACCCAAACAAGTTCCTCAGCGTTACATCTGTCGCTGTTACAGAATTTTTGGGAGAAGGTGATGGTTAACAGAAAAAAAATGGCCACGGTTTCAGGTGTCATTTTGCCGATGCTGGTTTTTTCGGGGCAGCTTTGGGCAAATGCCACCAATGAGGAACTGGCGGCCAGGGGGGAGCAACTGGAGTCACTGGTGACGCAACTGCAGCAGTTGGTTGCGGAGCAGGGTGAGCAGCAGCAGGAAATGGCCACGACGGTCAGCAAGAAAGTCGATGCGCCGTTGTCCGGCACCAAATTCAGTTACGGCGGTTATGTGAAGTTCGATGCCATGAGCAGCAGTTTCTCCGATGGGGAGCGTGCTACAGCATCCATCGGTGACGATATTCTGGTGCCGTCGACCATCCCGGTGGATGGCAAAGGCGGCGCCAGCCGCTTCGACAGTTCGGCAAAGACCTCGCGGTTCTGGTTCAAAACCATCACGCCCACCGATATGGGGGATGTGCGAACCCATATCGAAATGGATTTGCTGACTTTCGATGGTGACGAGCGGATCACCAATGCCAATCATTCCAGAATTCGGCACGCCTATCTGGCCTGGGATTACCGCGATAACGCATCACTGTTGCTTGGCCAGACCTGGAGTACGTTTATGAACGTGAATGTACTGCCGGAAACGGTCGACTTCATTGGCCCCACCTCCGGGGTCATTTTCAACCGGCAGGCCCAGGCCCGCTGGAGTTACCGGTTTGAAAAGGGTGGTGCCGTTCATGTGGCGCTGGAGAATCCCTCAAGTGGTGCGATCGATGGTGGTGGCGGTATCGAAAGCAGCAATTTCGATGACAACAGTCTGCCCGATCTGGCGCTGCGTTATGACGGCAAGGTGGGTGATCTCAGCTACAGCCTAGCTGCCATTGGTCGGCAGATCAGTTATGACACTGGCACACAGGATGAGGATGCCTATGGTCTTGGTCTAAGCCTGTCGGGTAAATACCAGTTCAGCAATGGGGACGATCTGAAGGTTCAGCTCAATCACGGTCACCTTGGCCGCTATATTGCCCTGCAGGCATTTCGCGATGCCGCTGTTGAGGCCGATGGCGATCTGGATCTACTGGATGTTACCGGTGGTTTTATTGCCTACCGCCACTTCTGGTCACCCAGATGGCGCAGCACGCTCTCCTATGCCATGACCAGGGCCGACAACGCAAGTGATGTGGCCACTACCAATACCGAAGAGGTCAGCAACTACGGACTTAATCTGTTCTATTCCCCCACCGACAAACTGTCGTTCGGGATGGAGTACATCAGAGCGAAACGGGAACTGGAAAACGGCAATGATGGCGATTTGAAACGTCTGCAGTTTACCGGCAAATACGTATTTGAATAGACCGATAACGGGTTGAGTGTTGTCGGCTTAGACCAAGGTTGCA
>CATLZI010000308.1 GCA_950063125.1 uncultured Porticoccus sp.
GAAAATCGCTGTATTTCGGGCCGATCCTCCAGCCAGTTCCTGAACTTGTCCGAAACGGGTTCAAACCAGGGTGCGCCGAGATCCACGGTCGCCTCAGATAGACCGCTACTGGCCTGGCGGCCCCCCGTACCACGACTTTTTTCGTAGACAGTGACCTGATAACCCACCTCCAGTAGACGCTCTGTCAAGGTGGCGCCGGCCAGACCGGCACCGATCACGGCAATGCTCTGATCTCTCATTGGTATCGTCAACTTGGCGTGCTCCGATTCTGGTGGATGTTATCGGTTCAATTCAAAGAAGTGCCTTGACAGCTTTACGAAACCGTCGGCTCTCCGGTGAGGTGACACTGCTGAACACATCGACTACTTCGCCTTCGCGGTTGATCAGGTACTTGTAGAAATTCCATTTCGGATAGGTGCCCGATGTGTCGCCGAGGTAGGTCCAGAGGGGGTCGGCATCACCCTTGCGTACGCGGGTCTTGGCGAACATCGGAAATTGCACCCCATAGGTGACACGGCAGAAATTCTGAATTTCCTCAGCTGTTCCCGGCTCCTGATTGCCAAACTGGTTGGACGGAAAGCCCAGTACCACCAGGCCTTGATCGCCGAATTCACGATAAAGTGCTTCCAGTCCCTCATACTGCCCGGTAAACCCGCATTTGCTGGCGGTATTCACAATGATCAGAACCTTGCCGGCGTAGGTCTTGCAAAAGTCCACCGGATTTTCATCAATCAAATCCGGCGCAGTAAACTGGTAGATATTCATGCAGTTGGCCTGTTGGGTGTCAGTGCCTGTCGTTATTGCTTCCTCCGACGCGGCGACATTGACGCAGAGGATTGACAGAAAAATGGTCATTATCAGGGTTAGTCTGTTCAAGGGTATATCACTCCTAAAAGGTCAGCGACATAACGGGCCCAGTGGCGGTGGTAATGTTACCGGCACAGGCTTCATCGTGGCTGACGATCTGCACCAGTTCAGCGTGGTGCACGCCAGCGGAGCGACAAAGCGCATAGGCCTCACCCAAATGGCGGCAGGTCATCACCCCTCCCTCGCGGGTCCTGATCAGTTGTTTTCGCAATTGCCCATTATCAAAAAAGGCCACCTGAAGCACCATGGGGGCACAGGCGTTCTGGATAAACCGGACGGTATCCAATTGCCGCATTTTCCGTAATCGCTTCAAAAGCTTGATTGTCATTATTGCCACCTGTTGATGGTGCTGTTGTCCCTGATCAATACGCGCTGTCTGGTTGCCTGGATCAGTGACCGATGATCTGACTGTAGTGGTAAATCGTAACAGTTCCATTACAACGGGAGATCAAACCTTGTTTTCTGGCATTTCCGAGTGTTTCTGGGTCAACCTCGCTGGCTTTCAGTTCATCTGGTGGCTGTCTGTGTTGCTGGGCAATAGTGCAGCTCCAGTAGTTTTATTACTGCTGGCGTTGCATATCGCCTTTCACAGTCAGCCTGTAGGGGAGATCCACGTATTACTGGTGTGTGCAATATTGGGCTTTACGGTTGATGCTCTGCTTACCCTCGGCGGGGTGTTTGTTTTCAGTCAGGATAACCCCTGGCCCCCGGTCTGGCTGGTGCTGCTGTGGCTGGGTTTTGCTGCCACCCTGCGTCAATGTCTGCGGTTTTTTTCCAGGCGCTACCTGCTCTCAGCAGCCGCCGGATCAGTGGCTGGGGCACTGACCTACTGGGCAGCAGTTAACCTGGGGGCGGCAGATTTCGGTTTTGCTGTGGTTCCTTCCCTTATGCTTCTGGCGGTTGTCTGGATGGCTTTGTTTCCCGCACTGATGTTGCTGGCAGACCGGCTGGGAGGTGATCGTGTACAGGGTTGGTAGGGCACTGCTTGCGATATTGTTGTCATTCTTTGTTGTTTCGGTACAGGCCGTGCCCGTGCCGGACCGGTTGCAGTCTGTCGGCCATGCAGAGCTCCGGGTCTTTTTTATGAAGATATACAGAGCCGAACTCTACAGCGCTTCCGGACGCTACGAAAAATTACAGGGGCCTCTGATGCTGAGGCTCACCTACCGACGGGATATCAGTAACACCAGACTGGTGAGTGAAACCCGCAAACAGATCGGTGATTTGCCGGACGAGCAACTGGATCGATGGATGACGCGCCTAGCCAATATGTGGCCAAACCTGACAGAGGGGGATGAGCTGACCTTTTATATGGATCCGGAAGGCCGGGGTCACTTTCATCACAATGGTCAATACATCGGTTCCCTGGAGGATCCTGTGTTTGCCAAGGCCTTTTTGAATATCTGGTTGGCAGACGATAGTGCCTATCCAAAACTGACCCGAAAACTTCGGGGAGAACGCTGAAAAGAGGAGTTTTTAATGGTCCGCAATGTATCAAAAAGTATTTGTCTCGCTGGCCTGTTATTGGCTGGTTGCTCCTCCACGATCACGGATTACCAGCATGAAACGCCGGAGCTGCACCTGGACAAATTCTTCAACGGCCATCTGGTGGCCTATGGCATGGTACAGGATTTTCGCGGCAAGGTGATTCGCCGTTTCAGGGCGGAAATCAATGCCTCCTGGCAGGATGGCGAAGGGGTTCTGGATGAACAATTTTTCTTCAATGACGGTGAACAGCAAACCCGCTGCTGGCGCCTCACCAAAACCGGCAATCAATATACCGGTACAGCTGGTGATGTGGTGGGTCAGGCATCCGGCACTACCGAAGGCAATGCGCTGAACTGGCAATACGTGCTGGAAATTCCTGTCAACGGCAAGGTGCGCCACATCAAGCTGAATGACTGGCTCTATCTGGTGGATGAGAACAATTTGATCAACCGCGCCACCATGAGCAAATTTGGTATCCCCGTGGGTGAGATCACGCTTTACATT
>CATLZI010000309.1 GCA_950063125.1 uncultured Porticoccus sp.
AATTAAAAGATCACCGCCTATCACTGGTGACGATCAATAATCCATCAATGAACGCCTTCGCGGTTCCGGGTGGCGTTATTGGCGTACACACGGGGTTGTTCCGCTACGCCAAGACCGAACACCAGATCGCCTCTGTGCTGGCCCATGAGCTGGCTCACCTCAGCCAGCGGCATTTTGCCCGCCGGGTCGAACAACAGCGCAAGAACGCGACCACCACGATGGCTGCCATGCTGGCCAGCCTCGTGATTGCCGCCACTGTGGGCGGTGATGCCGGGATGGCCGCGATGACCGCCAGTCAGGCTCACAGCATGGAAAATGCCATGCGTTACAGCCGTCAAAACGAACAGGAAGCCGATCGACTCGGCATCCAGACAATTTACGCCGCCGGTATGGACCCGAAAGGTGTCTCCGCCATGTTCGAGCAAATGCTGCGGGCAACCCGCTACACCGGCAGCAAACCGCCAGAATTTCTGCTCACCCACCCACTGACGGAAAATCGCGTTGCAGACGCCAAAAACCGCGTCAGTCAATTTCCGTTAAAACATTATCCGGATAATATTGAATATCACTTGATGCGGGCCCGCGCGCTGGTTGCCATCGAAAAAAATGCGGCGGCATCGCTCAACCGCTTCAACAGCGAACTGGAAGGCGACAGCCTCAATAAGGATGCCTCTCGCTACGGCCTGGTTTTGGCGCACATGGGGCTGGGGAACTTCGATGATGCAAGAAAAAACCTCAGCCAGTTAATTAGCTCATCGCCCGATAGACTCACTTACCTATTGGCTGAGATCGAAATTGACCGCCGGGAAGGGAAATATATTTCGGCCATCGAGAAGGCGCAAAACCTTTTGCGCCACAATTCGAAAAGTTATGCGCTCAGGATGATGCTGGCCGAAGTTTACCTCAAGGCCAACCAGTTCACCGAGTCTGAAAAAGTGCTTGAAGAGCTGGCCCAGCGCTACCCCGATCGACCCTACGTCTGGTTTCAGCTGGCGGAAGTCAGTGGTCTGGCCGGCGATATCGCCGGAGTACACAAGGCCCGCGCGCAATATTTTATTCTCAACGGGGTATTTGACAAGGCCAGGGAACAACTGGGTTATGCCAGAAAACTGCTGGTTCACGATTATCAGGAGACTGCCATTATTGACCAGCAGCTGAGAGATCTGGCCGATTTGCAGGAAAAGATGAAAAACTTCTAGGGGTGACAGCTGCAAGTCAAGCAGTCTGCCCGGCGTTGCAGAGAGTTACGACTCGGCCAACTGCTGCTCGCGAAATGCCAGCATCCGCTGCAGAGATACCATTGCGCGCCGGCCAACCGCTGGGTCCACATGAATCTCGTTGGTGCCGTGCTCAAGTGACTCCATCAGGTTCTCCAGATGATTCATGGCCATCCAGGGACAATGGGCACAACTCCGGCAGGTGGCTCCCTCACCGGCAGTGGGCGCAATAATCAATTCTTTGTCCGGCGCCGCCTGCTGCATCTTGTAAAAAATACCGCTATCCGTGGCAACAATCATCTGCTGGTTGGGCAGGGTCCTGGCAGCCTCGATCAGTTGTGAGGTGGATCCCACCACATCGGCAATGGCCACCATCGCTTCCGGGGATTCAGGGTGAACCAGAATAGCGGCACCGGGGTAGAGCTGTTTGATACTGAGCACCCCCCGGGCCTTGAACTCCTCGTGGACAATACAACTGCCATCCCACAACAGCATGTCCGCGCCGGTTTTTTTCTGCACGTAGCTGCCGAGATATTTGTCGGGTGCCCAGAGAACCTTCTCACCACAGCTGTCCAGGTAATCCACCACATCCAGCGCAATACTGGATGTTACCACCCAGTCCGCACGCGCCTTTACCTCCGCCGAAGTGTTCGCGTAAACAACCACCGTGCGATCTGGGTTTTCATCGCAGAAATCATTGAAATCATTGGCAGGGCAGCCGATATCCAGAGAGCAGGTTGCTTCCAGAGTAGGCATCAGTACCGTTTTTTCCGGATTCAGAATTTTCGCGGTTTCGCCCATAAACCTGACGCCGGCCACGATCAGGGTGGAAGCCGGGTGATCATGGCCAAAGCGGGCCATTTCCAGAGAATCCGAGACCAGCCCACCCGTCTCTTCGGCTAAAGACTGAATGACCGGATCTGTGTAGTAGTGTGCCACGATAACTGCATTGCGCTCTTTCAACAGCCGCTTGATCGAAGTCCGATATGCGGCCTCTTGCTCGGGCGTGTAGCGAGGCTCCTCATGCAGTTTGCCGAGATACTGCTCGACCACCTCACGGTGATCAGAATCGCTGGCAATATGGAGTTTGGGATCTTTCATAAAAAACCGAAATTAAGTACTACGCAAGAATTTTACCATAGATACCAGATCCCTCTGTTGCCAATTTGACTGAGTGTGTCTGGTCATTTTGACACTGGCAAACAACCACCGTTCACGACGCGAATTCGCAGGCCCGTTTAAAATAATGCAGCATCACCATTCCACCACCTCTAGACTGGCTATGGACGGTATTGCATGCGGTTCAATCACGACTATTCAACGCCTTACGCACAGACACAAAAAAGCCGGGGCAAGCCCGGCATTTCTGTATTTGGTGGGTCGTGCTGGATTGACTCAAAACAGTTTGTCACTGTTTTGACCCCTTGGGGGCTTCGCGGCCCTGCGGCCGCTCGGTCCAAACTCCTGACGGAGTTTGTCGAACCACGCTTTAACGAACGAGTCCACAACAAATCGCCTACAAATAAAAAGGCCACCCCAATGGGGTGGCCGTTTTATTTGTTTGGTGGGTCGTGCTGGATTCGAACCAGCGACCAATTGGTTAAAAGCCAACTGCTCTACCAACTGAGCTAACGACC
>CATLZI010000310.1 GCA_950063125.1 uncultured Porticoccus sp.
ATAGTAGGTACGTCCCCCACGCCGCATCCCGCCATATATATAAACATGCTCTGGCTTGCCTTTTACAGGATCGTCCGCATTGGGCTTCCGCCATACGACCCAGCTACCATCAAGACCATAGGTCTGACGCCGATTGTCAGCAGTCAGAGGGAATGTATCAGACGTATATTTATCCGCCTGGCTAATAAACTCTTCCGGCATAAACGCATACTCTTCGGTGCCATCGCTGGAATCGATAGCGTGCAGCATGCCTCCATTGGTCGATACGAAAATCAGATTGTTCTCGGCATCACTACCGTAATTCACCAGTACAGGTGCACTGTGGAGCGGATCCCCCCATTGCGTTTTCAGTTTTTGAGCCACCGCCCTGATCTCGGCGTCCGTAGCGTCGGCATCCATACCAAAGAAGTCAGCCCAGTTACCGGGCTTATCCTGAACTGCCTGCCAATCCAGGGCCTTGACTGTCGTGCCGGAGTTATAATACAAGTCGCGACCCGCTAATTGCTCGCGGGCACCGCCTTTCTCCACATCAACCCCGTCGGTTTCCTGACCCCAGAAACTGCGGGAGTCTTTTTTGAAATAACCGGTGTCTGGATCAATCGCATTCCCGCCGGAAACACCCACGATCTCCCCATTTTTGAGGCGATATCGTTTCAGGTTACCCTTCCAGTTACTGTTTTTGTTGGGTGCAAAAACCGCATAGTAAAGCTGATCAAGGTGCTGGAACCGGTTCATCTGGTTTACTGCTACCCCCGGGGAAGACAAGGTACGCGACTCCTTGTCCACCAGATCAAGAATTTCCTTGAATTCGGAGGCCAGTTCATCAGCGTTATTAGCAAATCTTACTTCTGCTTTTTCATCACCCAGGCCAGCTTCTGCCACTTTCTTCATGTTTCTTGCCTGGCTGGAGTTTTCCCCCACCCCCAGTGCAACCTGCCAGGTTTTGATTGATTTTCTCTCTCCTTCCACATCCTCGCCATTATTGTAAAGCCAGTTGGCAAGATGCGTTTGGCAGTTATAGCTGCCATTGCAATAACCATCCGTGATATTGCGAACAGACCCATAATCCGAATCTTTAGTCGGATCACCGTCTGTCATCATGATGATGTGATTACTCTCACATTGATTTTTCAAGTTGACTGGAGAGTTATATTTGGAGGAAGTAACGTATTCCCACCTGTATTTTTCATAACCAGGATACTGACACCACTGGTAGCAAACTCTTCTTCTTTCGATATTAACAGCCAGTCGAGGCTCTTCCTCTATCGCCTCGCCTCTTTTTGCATAATCGGATGGACTGTAGCCAAGCATGTAACGCGCAGCTTCACTGTATGCCTCCATGGTAGGAGTATTAGAGGTACCCTCCAATCCATTTACGATCTGCTTGATTTCAGCTCGCCTGGCATCATCCATCTCAGTGACAGGATAAAAAACATACCCTCCGTAGCCAAACTCATCATGACCGCCGTTGAACTTTGCCAGGCCAACATCAATGTCAGAGCCCAGATTATCAATCACCTTGGCAAAGGCAGACTTGAGCTCTTGCATTTTTGTTTTATTACTGTTCGGCGCCTTGCTCTCCATACTCCCCGACGTATCAATCAGGAAAAGCACATTTGCCTTCGGTTTGTTCTCAGCGTTATCCGCATTCGCCTTGGCAAAGAAAATTTCCGTATCGTCTGCATAAAGTCCGGTCGGCGCCATCGCACAAGCCAGCAACACACCTATTACGCTTTTTAACTTATTCATATCCCCTCCTTACTCAATCTCAGAGCCAGGCTTCAGGCCACGCTTGAGCGCTTCCTGAAAATGATGGTTGTCCAAATTAAAACTCGCCATGGTACTTTCACCCAGCATGGCTACCTTGTAATCAACATAGATCACTGACCCTGCTGTCGTGCCCAGTTCTGCACCTGGCACAGGCTCATAACCATTCAACCGAGAGGACGACTCAGCTGCTATCAATCCTCTTGAATCAAGAACGTCACCTTTTTTGCAAGGTCCTTCTTTACTGGTATCTTTCTCTGTCACACACATCGTGAGCATTTTCTGTCCGGCCAGATTGGCATAAAGTGCTTCACCGGACATGTCATTCAATTCCTGGTAAGCCACACTTAAACTGGTTTCTGCAGCCTCGAACGTCATCGCATCCGCCTGCGTCCCTGTTGCCACTTTTGCAGAGAAAACACTGGTTTTCATGGCTGAAACGCCAAGCAGGGACACCACCACAAGAATCAGCAGCGCTATGACTAGAGCCGCACCTTCCTGACGATGGCGAGTAGTTACTTGAATATTCATACTTCATCCCAGTTGTAATTTCGCATTTTGACCGTAGACATAAAAACACGGCGAACAGAACTGTCTGCAGGCTCTTTTACCGTTTTGGTGAGAATAAAAAACTCTTTGTCTCCGTCGCCTTTTGGCAATGAATTGCTTTCCTCTTTAAGCAACAGAGAAAAGCGAACCGCCAAAACCGGGTTCCCCCCCTGCAAACCGGCTTCCACATACCGGTTCACTTTCGCAGTCCCGTCTCTTTCCTCATCTATGCCATAAAGCACTTCGAAAGCTTCAACATCTTCCAGCAGAACGACCCCATTACCACCTGTAAGCCCGCCCTGGCAGAGAAGTTCTGAGTCGTCATTAACAAAATAGGTATTCACCACTTCTGTCATTGCCGGTGCAATAGACCCCTCACAGTCGGTCACGCCATGATATGACAGCGTCAAGCGATCATAATCGTTTCCATTATTAGAGCCCGGGATGTTGCCCGACGCAGTAAAACGCACCCCCTGTGCATCTGTGGATGCAACGTTGGATAATC
>CATLZI010000311.1 GCA_950063125.1 uncultured Porticoccus sp.
TTTTGGTCGTTAGTGTAAGCATGGACAGTCTCGACATGACCTCGCTCAACACCGTATTCATCAAGCAGTGCGCGCAGCACAGGAACAATAGCATTAGTCGTGCAGGAAGCTGCTGAAACAATCGTGCTGTTTGTGTTTATTTCGTTATCGTTAACACCATAAACAATATTCGGAATATTGCCCTTGCCAGGCGCGGTGAGGATCACCTTGCTGGCACCAGGGCATTGTAGGTGCCTGGATAGGCCTTCTTCATCACGCCACACACCGGTATTGTCGATCACAATCGCATTGCTGATACCGTACCGAGTGTAGTCTACCTCCGCAGGAGAGTTGGCGTAGATCACCTGAATGGGGTTGCCGTTGCACACCAGAATATTTTTATCCTCAATGACCCTGATGGTGCCGTCAAACGCACCGTGAACAGAATCGCGTCGCAGTAAGCTGGCTCGTTTGGCCAAATCATCCGCACTGCCTCCCTTGCGAACCACAATGGCGCGTAATCGCAACAGATCACCGCTACCTGTCTTTTCAATCAACAATCTGGCCAGCAACCGACCGATACGGCCAAAACCGTAAAGCACCACGTCCTGGGGTTGTGGCAGCGGCTTGCGTACGCGACCGATGTCATCACCCACCTCCCGCTGCAGGAACGCAGTCAGATTTTCACCATTACCGGACTCCTGGTATTTGACAGTCAGCTTGCCCACGTCGATATGGGCAGGCCCCAAATCCATTTCCGACAACGCCAGAATCAGAGGGAAGGTTTCAAATTCCGAAAGCTCATTCTGTTCAATCTGGCGAACAAAGCGATGAACCTTCATCAGATCAATCACTGAACGATTGACCATATTCTTGCCATACATGTAGAGAGAGACGTTATTTTGCCTGTAAAGCTTTCCGATCAGAGGGATCATGGCTTCGGCCAGCGACTCGCGCTCTTTCCAGTCAGCAAAAAAGTCGGCAGGAATGGGGCGATGTTGTTCGGTCACAGGTAAACCTCTCATTTTGTTGGTCTAACACGATGGGCGGCAATCCCATCACGGGTTGGGGCGCTATTATCGGTATTCAGCCTTTTAAGGGCAACAAAGTGCGGTGAATAACCGGTACTGCGGTTCGACGATGGTTGATCTGGATCAGCGAACAGCGATGTGGTCAAAAAACCGGACACCGCAACGGTGATCACTGGCCAGGGAAATTTTCAGAGGGGAATAAATGCCATGCTGGCCACATTCAGGGCAACTGTTTTGATAACTCGCTGGTTTTTTTGGGCAATGATCAAGGCGAGCATATCCTGATGGGCAATCAATTTACCGAACAGGCGCTCGTAACTGAGGTTATAACCCTCCCCTTTGCGACTATTGGTAAGAATCAGGGCATTTCCCTGCTCGTCCAGGTGCGTTCTGATTCGCCACATGGCAATTTCAATGTTGCGGGCACTGTGATAAAGCTTCTGGTGATCAAGTTTACTCAGCATGAAAAACTCGGTTTTCAGGCCGTAGGACTCCCTGATCATCCCCGTCATTCCCACTATCAGTGCAAACACACGGTCGCCCGTAAAAGCCGGGTCTACAGACAGTTCCATGGCATCGATACCGCTGCCTCCCAGCTCAGCAAACTGGGGCTTCCCCGGATGGGTGAAAATTTGCGTAATACGGAAATCTATCGTCTTGCCGGGGACCTTCTGCAACTCTCTCGGGTTTCGCTTATAGAGCTTCACCGTCAGCTCTTTGAGCAACAGCTCGACCTGCTGATAATGCAAGTCCGCCACCATGTCGATATCCGTTTTGGCCAGATCCTGAACCCGAAAGGAGGAGCCACTGCAGCCGGTCATCACCAGCAGATACAGCAAACAAAACCCTATCAGCAATCTGCCTCTGAATGGAAAACACGGGTACAGCATATCAATCTCTCTATTGCCCCGCTAAAATAGCATACCTTCAAGGTTAACCCACAGAAGTGCCATTCCAGTATGTCGATTTTGTCACTACCGCCAGTCAACACAGCTGGCGACAAGCGCGTTTGGCAGGATGTAAACGGCGGCAGCGCTCTGGTCATTGCCGAGGCAAGCCAACAAGTGCCGGGGCTGACCGTCGTCATTGCAGACTCGGCAAAAGCAGCAGCTGAGCTGGAATCCGAACTGCGATTCTTCCTCGGCGAGGGGGTCGCTGTACTCCATTTCCCTGATTGGGAAACCCTACCCTACGATATTTTTTCGCCGCATCAGGATATTGTCTCCGAACGATTGCGCACCCTGTCCCGTTTACCGCAAACCCGTAGCGGTGTCGTGATAGTGCCCGTCGGCACCCTGATGCACCGCTTGCCGCCCACGGAGTTCGTCAATCAGCGCGTCTTCGAGGCCCGGCGAAACGGCTTCCGCGACGGCGACGCTCATGCGGCAGCCTCCTTCCCGCTTGGCAGCGCGAACATCATTTCGTCATCGCCGTCGTCCTCCCAGTCGCACGCCTCGTAAATCCGCTGCACGACCTCCTCGGTCGCCTGTACCGCCTTCCATTTTTTCATCGCCGCAGCCATCGCCTCGAGCTTGGCCGGAGTGCCGAACAACTCGCTCAACTGGCTGACGAGCAGATGGGGTGTCAGTTGTTTCTGGTGAAAACACCGCGCCGCGCCGATGTCCACAAACGACTGCGCGTTGATCCGCTGATGGTCGTCCACCGCTGTGGGGTACGTGATCAAAATGGCCGGCAGCTCCATGGCCGAAAACTCGGCCAGCGACGACGCCCCCGAGCGGCTCACGGCCAGGTCGGCCGCACCCAGCGCATACTCCATCTCGGTCAAAAACGGGCGCACCACGGCG
>CATLZI010000312.1 GCA_950063125.1 uncultured Porticoccus sp.
CCCCCCTCCCCTGCAAGCCATCAATATGCTCCAGACCCTCAAAGGTAATCAGCTTATTAAGCCGTTGTGTGGGCCACCACCAGGCCATACCAATTTCAAAAAAAGCAATGCCGTAACTGATAAAATTCGCCCGCAGCAACGACTGGCGCTGCGATTCTTCCATCTCGGGAAAGCACCATCGCAGGTTGATATCTGCAACTTCTCGACGATAGCGGCTTCGCCAGAACATTATCCGGCCGATGCACCCACCCAACCAAAGCAACACCGGATACGGAAGGACCACCAACAAACGCCAGCAACCCAAGCTTAACCAGGTCAGCCAATAACGGGGGTGGAGAAAGCGCCACTTGAAATCATGGTTATTAATCATGTCAATTACTGATCAAAGGGGATAGCCATTATAAAGACGTTGACGCGTAAAACCATGCGTGGAGCGCGGGTTGAAGCTGAAAACACTAGCTCCTGAAACGGGCATCGAGCTGATCAACCAACTCGGCCCAATCGGCATCTTCACTGATAGCCTCTTCCAGAAACGCTCTCTGAGCCTCATTCCAGAACAACGCTTCAGCCAACCTCGCTTCAGGGGGCAGTGGCTGGTGTAGAGCAATAAAAAGCTCAATGGCGGCTGCGGTGGAGGGCAACCCCAACTGGTCAAATAGCGTAGACAAGGAATGAACGCTGGTATCCATACATGTCTTATAGGCGCTGCCGCAGTTATTGGCAATGTTACTTGAAGCAATTCATGTTCACATGAAACTGCAGCAACAGACCGCGCTGAGACATCATTGGCAACAAACCGCTCGACTTTATATAACACCGCTTACAGAAACCCGCCATTTGACTCCGCTGACGAACAAATACTTAGATCAATCCCCTGATGGGAACCACCGGCTCGACATCAGCCTCGTAATCCACGCTGTCAATATCAAAGCCAAAGAGCTTGAGAAACTCATGCTTGTAGCCCTTTATATCGGTCAGCTCAGCCATATTTTCATTGGTGACTTTCAACCAGTCATCGCCAACCCGCTGCTGAATTTCCGGGCGGAGTTCACGTTCGTCCACCCGAATTCGTCCTTCGCTGTCCATACGAGGGGAGTCGCTGTAAAGACATTCTGTGTAGAGACGATATAGCTGTTCAATACAGCCTTCATGACTGCCATCTTTCTTCATGACCTTGAACAGCAGCGCCAGATAAAGCGGCATGATCGGTATCGCAGAGCTGGCCTGCGTCACCACTGCCTTCAGCACCGCCACGCGAGCATCACCACCGACGGTCGCCAGTTTTTCACGGATTCCCGTAACTTTCTTGTCCAGATCTTTTTTAGCCTGGCCAATCGTACCGTGCCAATACAGATCCCAAGTAACTTTTTCACCTACATAGGTAAATGCTGCCGTTTTCGCACCAGCCGCCAGCACATCAGCCGCTATCAGAGCATCGATCCACATTTGCCAATCTTCTCCGCCCATGACCGCTACGGTGTTGGCAATCTCCTGCTCTGTGGCTGCTTCCAGCGAAAAATCCTGAACTTCTTCCTTATCCGTGTTGATACCCCGCAGGGTTACATTCTTTCCGATGGGCTTAAGGGTTGAATTGAATACTTCACCCGTCTTCGGATGCTGTCGTCGCGGAGACGCCAGACTGTAGATCACCAGATCCACCTGTCCCAGATCAGATTTGATCGTATCAATTGTCTTTTGCTTTATCTCATCGGAAAACGCATCCCCATTGATACTTTTCGCGTAAATACCCTGCTCGTCGGCAAACTTGTGAAAAGCTGCCGAGTTATACCAACCGGCTGAGGCGGGCTTTTTCTCAGCACCTTCCTTCTCAAAAAAAATGCCAAGGGTTGAAGCTCCGCAGCCAAACGCTGCCGTGATCCGCGCGGCCAGGCCGTATCCTGTGGAAGCACCTATCACCAGCACCCGTTTGGGGCCATCTATCGGCCCCTGACGCTTGATGTAATCAATCTGTTCTTTGACATTTGCCTCACAGCCAACCGGGTGGCTGGTAATACACATAAAACCGCGAACTCTCGGTTTAATAATCATTGCCTATCTCCACAGGAACCCCGAGGGGTGTCAGTTAAAATAATGCCGCAATGATACCCCGAAGGCAGCAGCGCTCCAAGAAACCTCCCGGAATGCGTATTAAAGGAATTGCCCCACTGGTACTATCCCGTTAAATTGTACTTTCAAACCCGTGTATACCGGAGATTACTGGTTATGACCTACTATGAAGAGCTCGCAAAACTGGTCTTGCGCATCGCTGTCGGGCTGCTCGTTTTATTACACGGTATTGCCAAGATACTTAACCCGGGTTCGCTGGGCTTTATTGGTAGCAAGCTGACAGAGTTTGGCATGCCGTCAGAGATTGCCTATGCCGTCTATCTCGGTGAGGTATTAGGTCCGCTGATGATTATTTTCGGTTATTTCGCCAGGGCCGGGGCCCTGTTGGTCATTGGCAATATGTTGGTAGCTATATTGTTGGTCCATGCCGGCGAGCTTTTCCAACTAACCAATCATGGTGGCTGGGCGCTGGAACTACAGGGCCTCTATCTTTTAGCAGCACTGGCTATCGCGCTACAGGGCAGCGGCAAGTATGCCATTCGCCCGGACTGATCCTCAGGGCACAAACAACGCAGGGTTGCCTGTAACTGAGGGCTATCGATCTGTTAGAATTAAACATTTCCAGACCCTCGGTAGAGGTGAGTAAAAAACCCCGAACTATTCCAATAACACTACCTGCCCGCTGACAGGACTCATAACCATGAAACTCGCA
>CATLZI010000313.1 GCA_950063125.1 uncultured Porticoccus sp.
TTATTTTCGATCACTGCTGTGGGGTTTCCGGTCGCGCTTATCGGGCTGTTCTTTATCTGGTTATTTTTCCCCAGGTGGCTGCCGGATCGCGGAGATCAGCAGGCTTTTGGCAACCTGCGTGAATTTACCCTGGAAGTTTCCGTTGCGAAAGATGGTCCGTTGGTCGGTAAAACAGTGGCAAGCGCAGGGCTGCGCCACCTGAGGCGCGTTTATCTGGTAGAAATTGTTCGGGGTGGCACGGTGGTGACCGCCGTGCCCTCTGAGGAAAAACTGCAGGGCGGGGACCGTCTGGTGTTTGCCGGAGATACGGAGGCGATTTCGGATCTACTCCGCATCAATGGCCTGGTGCCATCGACCGAGAATGAGGAAGGACTGTCTCTGGATACTGACCGAGCTGAGCGGCGTCTGGTGGAGGTGGTCGTGTCGCCCCACTGCGATGCGGTGGGGCATGCCATTCGGGATTCCGGGTTTCGGAGTCGCTATGGTGCAGTGGTCCTTGCCGTTGCGCGTCATGGCGAGCGGGTTCAGGGGAATCTGGGCACGATTGAGCTGGCGGTGGGTGATACCCTGTTGCTGGAAGCCCGCCCCGCATTTGTCAGCCGCCAGCGCTATAACAAGGATTTCCTGTTAGTCAACGAGCGCAATACTGAACCGCCGAGGCACGAGCGCGCCTACTTGTCCTGGGCCATTCTGGGTGGCATTGTGGCTCTGGCAGGACTGGGTCTGACCAGTATGCTAAACGCAGCGTTGCTTGGTAGTTTGCTGATGATCCTCAGCGGTTGCTGCTCGGTCAATCAGGCGGAAAAAAATATCGACATGATGGTGATAGTGACTATCGCAGCCGCTTTTGCACTAGGCATGGCGCTGGAGAAAACCGGCGTGGCGGCTTTTCTCGCCGACAATATGATTCAGCTGGGTTCCGGTAAGCCCTGGTTGCTGCTGATACTGTGCTATCTGCTGGTATCAATTCTGACCGAGCTGATTACCAACAACGCCTCGGCCGTGCTGGTATTGCCGATTGTGCTGGAAATGACAGAGCAGGCCGGTTTGAACAACGAGCCGTTTATTTTTGCCATTATCATGGCGGCCTCGGCAAGCTTTGCGACGCCTCTGGGCTACCAGACTAATCTGATGGTTTATGGGCCAGGTGGTTACCGCTTTTCGGACTTCCTCCGCGTAGGGGTTCCGATGAACCTGCTTATCGGCGCAGTGACATTGACGGTTTTATTGATCGGTTGGCCGCTCAGCTAATTGTCGAACCGGATTACATGCCGTTACAAACCACATGAGTAGGTCCGGTGTCCTCTCCAAATAGTGATCAGGTATGAAGCCGGTTTCAAGCAGAACGCCCAATCGCACAGGGATGCTTTATTCATTGCTGTAGTTAACAGGTCTCGCTGGCAACTGTCTGATCTCGCCCTCTGCCTTTGGCTTCATAAAGGGCTTTGTCGGCCAGAGATGTCAGCCTCGAGGGGCTATCTTCTGTAGCGGGAACAAGGCTGGCAACACCGGCGCTGATGGTTATCGACGACGATATGGGGCTGTCGGCGTGTGGAATTTTCAATCTCTTGATGTTCGCCTGGATTTGGGCTGCAACTTTCAGTGCTCCGGTCAGTGAGGTGTTGGGCAGCAGGATGCAAAACTCCTCACCGCCATAGCGGGTAGCCATGTCAGTGGCGCGTAGCAGGCTGTGCTGCAGGGTGGTGGCAATGGATTTCAGGCAGTCATCGCCAACCAGGTGTCCGTATAGGTCATTGTATTGCTTAAAGTAATCGATATCCAGGAAGATCAGTGCGAGCGGTTCCCGACTGCGCATACCCCGTCGCCATTCCATGTCGAGATGGTCGGTAAAATAGCGCCGGTTATAGAGGCCGGTAAGCTCATCGGTGATGGCCATCTTCTCGAGTTTTGACTGGGCATTTTTATAGTCGGTATTGTCTCTGATCGTTTGAACAACGGCGATCAGATTGCCGTGGACATCGTAGATAGGGCCCGCATCCACCGTGAGATAGAGTCGTGAACCGATGCGAGGCATAACGCACCAGTTTTCGGCTTTATAGCCTTCCCCATAGATTGAAGGTTGTGCGTGAACCGCGTAGAGCTGATCGAGCTCAGCTATTCGTTCCTGCACCAGTACATCAGCGAGACAGAGTCGTTGTTTTGCATAGAAAGCCTTCCAGTGATCCCGTGTTCCAAGCACTTCCTCGGCCATGACGCCGGTGAGTCGTTCGCAAGATTTGTTCCAGATGACGACGTAACCGTCCCGGTCGAGGACAAAAGTCGCTGTGACCAGATGCTCCATGAGACTGACAGCAAATTTTTGCTGTTGAACCACCAAAATAAGATCCTTTATATGGTGTGTGTAAATTGCCGGGCAGTATAGGGCTCTCGGTTTGGGATGTCGATGTCCGGTCATTGGCAGGTGTCGGCAGGGCGTCGCTGCCCTTTTTACCTGCCTGGTTTCATTAAGGCTATTCGGGTCATCCCGGTTGAATTTGCTGACCAAAAGGACTGTCCTTGATGGCTCATGCCATTTCTGGGTAGATATGTGTACGGTGTTGAAGAAATCTCTGCGTTCTGGCGCTATAACCGCTATAATCCGCGCCTATTTTTTACCGACCGAGAAATCCTGTGATCGAAAATCTCCGCAACATCGCCATTATTGCCCACGTTGACCATGGCAAGACCACCCTCGTGGACTGTCTGCTACGCCAGTCCGGCACCCTGGACCGGCGTAATGCCGAGGCGGAGCGGATCATG
>CATLZI010000314.1 GCA_950063125.1 uncultured Porticoccus sp.
AGTCGAGTGAGGACTGCCCCAGGAGTGATGTCATCAGTGCCGCCAGTTGATCAGCGGATACCGGCTTTGCTATCAGCGTATAACCGGCCAGTGCTGCCCGCTGTTTGAGGTCATCGGAATCGTCAGCGCTGATAATGATACAGGGGGCTGACTGCCAGGAGGCCGGCAACTGCCTGACCAGTTCAATCCCGGTAAGGTTTTCATCCAGATGATAGTCCACCAGTAAAATCGCCGGAGGAAGCTCATCCAGGAGTGGGGACAGTTCGCCGGGTCCTCTCGCAGACAGGACATGACAACCCCACTGACCCAGCAGACTCTCCATCCCTCTGAGAATTTCCTCTTCGTTATCAATGCAGAGGACACGGACGCCATGCAGCGCCGGTTGTTGCATGGACACCGACACTGTTGGCAGTATTGGGCGACCCGTTTTTCCGTAAGGCACCACAATACTGAAGACGGAACCCTCACCGGGACTGGACCTCACACCGATTTCATGCCCCATTAAATCCGCCATACCTTTGGCGATGGTCAGGCCCAGACCCAGCCCTTTGTCGACACTGGTCGCACCGGGGCTAAGCCGTTCAAACTCACGAAAAATACGATCCATGGCGCCCGGAGCAATACCCGGCCCTGTATCCCAGACCTCTACACGCAAACCCCGGGCAGTCCGGCGGCAGCCGAGCAACAAACGCCCACGCCGGGTGTAGTGAACCGCATTGCTCATAAAGTTCTGCAGAATCCGGCGCAGCAGATGGGGGTCGCTTTCCACCATGACCCGGGAGGGCACAAAATGCAGGGCAATGCCCTTCTCAACCGCCAGCACACCAAACTCGGCGGACAAATCAGTGAGCAGTTCACCGATACAAAAAGCTTTTATTCCCGGCTGCAACTTGCCACCCTCAAGACCGGCTATTTCCCGCAGGGTGGCAATCAGTTTTTCGGCCGTATCCAGGGATTTCTGGATATGGTTCATCTGCTCCAGAAGCGGCTGGTTATCGGTATTCATCAGTTGCAGACGGGTTGAAGAAACGAAGAGTTTGGCGGCACTGATCGGCTGCAGCAGGTCATGACTGGCGGCCTGCATGAAACGGCTTTTACTGTTATGCATCTCGCGAACCTCTGCCTCCGCCAGCGCCCGCAACCGGTTTTCTTCCCCCAACGCATGATTCAATGCAGACAGATCCGCTGTGCGCTGCTCAACGCGCTGCTCCAGGGTGGCCTTGGCCTCCTCCAGCGCAACCACCACATTTTTATAATCACTAATATCAATGTAAGTTGAGGCAAATCCACCATTGGGCATGGGATTGCCAACCACCTGGATGGTCGTGCCATTGGGCAAAGTCCGCTCAAAACGGTGCGAATTACCACTGCGCAGCAGGTCAAGACGGCGTTCCACCTGCCGTTCCAGTGTGTCTGTATCCCGATAAAGTCCCCGCCTGGCATTAAATTCATAAATCGACCTGATCGGACAGCCCACATAAAGCAATCGCGGGGGATAATCGAAGATCTGCTCGTAGCGCCGGTTCCATGCCACCACCTTCAGATCCGCATCCACGACGCACACACCCTGGGTAATTGTTTCTACGGTGGTTTGCAGCAAGTCCCGATTAAACTGAAGCTGCTCAGACGTGCCACCGACAATCGCCGCCACATCACTGAACTGAAGGGGCTCCGTACGCTGTAGCAGACCAATAATGCTCTGTGCCGACGCACTCCCCACGATAGCAGACAACGCTTTTTCAACCCGTCTGACCGCAAAAACCGGCGCCCTGTCGTTGTCCAGCAGGCGCTGATGGAAGCGCGCTTCGCAACTGCGCCACAGCTCCTCATGCTGCGAACGGCTAATGAAAGACTGGAGCAATTGCCGCAATTGCACCACTCGAACAGGGGATAATTCGAAGTCGTCATCACCGTACAGTTGCGGCTGCGGCACGTCGACAAACACATTCGCCTGGAAGGTATCGCGCTCAGCCGGTTTGACGAACAGTGACACCGAGATATAGATCAGCAGATTACTGCACAGACTCCACCACACACCATGACTCAATGGATCGAGAAACCCGGTACCGAACAGGGATTCGGGCCGCAACCAGGACAGTCCCAATGGGCCGACCGACATCACCGGATGTTGCGGCCCCAGAATCATCGGTACCAACAGGCAGTACCACCAGAACAGAAAGCCGACAGCCAATCCCGCGTAAACTCCCTTGGCATGCCCCCGACGCCAGTAAATAGCGCCCAGCAGTGCCGGGGCCAATTGGGCAAAACAGGCAAAGGAGACCAGGCCGATTGAAGCCAGCTCCTTGTCTGCCCCCATTAAACGGTACATCAGCCAGGAACCCAGCAGGACCGTCAGGATACAACCGCGGCGAATCCAGCGCAGATATTGACCCAGGAATCCAGCCTGACGAAAGTGCTGTTTGCGCCAGCGCAACAACAGCGGCAGGATAATCTCGTTGGAAACCATGATGGACAAGGTCACCGTCGCCACAATCACCATTCCGGTCGCCGCTGAAAAGCCACCGGCAAATACCAGAATGACCAACAGGTCCGAATGACTGGCCATGGCCAGCTTCAGTACATAGGTATCGGGAGAGACGCCGCTACCCCCGAGCAATTGCTGGGCCACCAGTGTGATGGGCAACA
The DNA here is from genome assembly GCA_950063125.1 of uncultured Porticoccus sp. Taxonomy (GTDB): domain Bacteria; phylum Pseudomonadota; class Gammaproteobacteria; order Pseudomonadales; family Porticoccaceae; genus Porticoccus. The sequence goes on from CATLZI010000314.1 coordinate 2,647, forward strand.
CCACGGCCACAATCGCCAACAGATAGAGCGGAAACAGCCAGTAGGCCATGCTCAAATCCCGCTCATTCTGAAACTCCACCACCGTCACATGAAACTGCCGC
>CATLZI010000315.1 GCA_950063125.1 uncultured Porticoccus sp.
GTCAGGTCGATGTTGTCTGGATTGATGAATGTCTCCGGATCCCGGTTACCTGCGCCCCAGAACAACAATACAGTAGAACCAGAAGGAATAGGGACATTACCCAGCACTGTGTCTTTCGGCGTCGAGCGTAGATGAAATCGAAAGGGGGATTCCAGTCTGAGCACTTCTTCGATAAAGGCCGGGATTAAATCCGGTTGTTCACGCAGTGTGGTTTGTAAAGCCTGATCATCCGCCAGTATCCTGACGGCACTCCCCAACAAGCTGGTAGTGGATTCACCGCCTGCTGCCAGGAACAAGAGCAGGAATGCCCGGCCTTCCATTTCACTCAAAACACCAGCATCGATGCTGCGCTTGATGGAACCCAAAATATCCTGCTGATCAGTGGATGCAGAACGCAACTGAGTGCCAACCCAACGATAGGAGAGGTAGGAACGCAGCATACACCAGCCCAACTGGAAAATGGAGGAAGACCCACTGACCACTGCTGTTGAATCAAATGCCGCTTGCAGTAACTTATCTATGTTGCTCTTCCTGAAGCCGACCAGGTCACTGACGATCTTCATGGGTAGAGGATTACCGATTTCTGCCATAAAGTCGGCTTTCCCTTCCGACAGCGCCTTGTTGATACAGTCTTTGCCAACTGCTTCGATTTCCGGTTTCAGAGCCGCAATCGATTTCGCAGAAAAGTGGGAGAAAACAGCGGTCTTGTGCTGGGTGTGTAAGGGTGGGTCAGCGGTTGCCAGTACCGGTAAGGCTCCCGCTTTGTGTGTTATCCGTCCTGGCACGCCATTAAACCTGCGGTAAAGCACGCTGGTTAGACTGGATGAAAAGTCGTCTACGCGCCGAGTTGCCTCCACAAGGAGGGCATGGCGGGTCACCAGGTAGATAGAGGTTCCTGGAACCTGCCATACCGGCGCATTCTTTTGGAGCCGTTGATAAAAGGGATAGGGATTATCGAGAATTGCACGGTCCAAAAGCATTTTTGCAGGGATCGCCTGTGACATGCCGGGTGACTCCGTAGAGGCAAAGTGAAATACTGTGTCTATATTGTACTAAAATCCCAATATGACAGTATGCTGTCAATAAAATGTGGAGCTGTCAAGTGATCAAAATAACTGACAAAAATATAAACCCGGAAACAAACGACCTGATCGTGGAAGTATTCCGGCTGAATGGGTTGCTGCTGGCTACGGCAGACAAGCTGGTTTCCAAGTTTGGGTTGACCGGGGCCCGTTGGCAGGTATTGGGTGCGATTGCTAAGGTGGGAGTACCTGAAACCACCGCACGCCTCGCCAGAAACATGGGTTTGACACGACAGAGTGTGCAACGGGTGGTGAATGAAATGGTGGCTGAAGGCATGCTAACGCTGGAAGAAAATCCACACCACAAGCGTTCAAAACTGGTCGTTATGACAGCAAAAGGCGAAAAAGCGTTCCAGCAGGCGATAGACCTGCAGGGGCCTTGGGTAAAGGCATTATCCGAAGGGATTAGTAAGAAGCGACTCAAAGAAGCTAAAGAAGTCCTGACAATTATTGGCTCTAGGTTGAGCAATGATGGTTCGTGATATTTCTGTATTCCAGATTCCAGCGTGTCGCTTTCCAACACAGGGGAACTACAGCTGTTTCGTGGCCTCATTTTCTGGTGATACCAATGTGGTTGATTGTACTGGTGTTTATGTTTACTTTATTGCGTGAAACCTTTCAGCTCATTGGGCACGATCATCTGGTCCGTTTGCTAACTCAAGTGAAACAAAAATGAATGTAAAATATGTGTGTTCTGCGGGGTTGCTGTCATTGGCACCGTTGGCCCATGCCGATGGTGGGGACCGGGCCATGATGGAAAGGGTCTATGTATCACTGGGTGGATACAGTGTGTTTCGCGCGGATTCAACCATGTCTCTGGTGGAGAAAAACCTTGGTGTTGGAGCCGCATTGAGCCCAACCGATACCCTCGGTTTAGATATTGAAAGCACGGTCTTGAAGCTGGATGCTCACTATAGAATATCCCCCACCAGTCAAATCGCGGCGTCCTGGTATCGTTTTGACACGGATTCCAGCAAGACACTCAGAACCTCCGTAGATTGGGTCGATCCTGATGGTAACCAGATCACCATCGACGCGGGGAGCGAAGTTTCCAGCTCTATGCTCTACGATATCGTCAAAGTTGGCTATTACTGGTCGTTTCATCATACCGATAAAGTAGAGTTGAGCTTTGGTGGCGGTTTGCATATATCGAAGTTTGAAGTTGATCTGGACGTAAAAACAGATTCAACCGGTAATCCTACGACTCAGGAAAGCCGACGAGTGGCGCACACCGTCCCGTTGCCCACATTGGGTATAGCGCTTAACTACCGCATTAACCCTTCTCTGTACTGGTTTCTCAAGGCAGAGGGATTTTATATGAAATACGATGATTGGGATGGATCTTATTCCGAAACCCAGCTCGGAATAGAGTATGCCATTATGGACAATGTCGGCATTGGAGCCGCTTTGGCCAGTGATAGCCTAAGCGCGTCGGAAACAACGTCCGCTTACAAATTCGAGTATGATAATAAACTCAATGGCATCAACCTGTTTGTTTCCTGGTTTATGTAGATGTGAGGGTCTGCTGAGAATTCAGACCCTCGCAAACAGGCCCTCGCAAACAGGCTATGGCGTATACCAGATGGCGGAAGTATAGGCCCGTTCCTGAATCGTTAAACGCGTACCCTCCGGTGCAGTTATCCCAAATCGTT
>CATLZI010000316.1 GCA_950063125.1 uncultured Porticoccus sp.
TTGGCTGTTGGTCAGTTTATTGGCACTGCTGCGGGTTCTGTGGGTTAGTATGACCGGCCACGAGCGCCAGCTGCGTTGGAATGTCTTTATCGGTGCAGTGCTAGGCGTTGGTTTGGGGGTCTTGTTGATTCCCGGATATGGGCTGATCGGGGCAGCGATTGCGACTTCGGTTGCCGTCGCATCAAAAAACCTGCTGTGTGTTTATCAGGTCAACCAGTTGTTGGGTTTTAACACACTGGCCATCTGGCGAAAAATCTAGCTTGGCCCGAGTTTCTTGTTTGAAGGGAGTATAAAGTGATGTCTCTTGTCCCCGTTGTGATAGCTGGTGGTTCAGGAACCCGGTTGTGGCCTCTGTCCCGGCAGTTGTATCCAAAACAGTTTCTTCCACTGTTGGGGGATGACACTATGCTGCAGGAAACCTACGGTCGTTTGCGAGCGTTAGACACACAACCTGCTTTGTTTGTTTGTGGTGAAAGCCACCGGTTTATTGTGGCAGAACAGCTCAGGTCGACAGGTTGTGATCCAGCCATGATTCTGCTTGAGCCAGAGGGCAGGAACACGGCACCTGCGGTGGCGCTGGCAGCTTGCTATGCTCTGGAGCATGCCGGGGAGGGTGATGACCCGGTGTTGCTGGTATTGGCAGCAGATCATGCAATACAGGATGTCGATGCCTTTCAGGCGGCGGTGATGGCTGCCTTGCCCTTTGCCGAGCAAGGTAAGCTGGTGACTTTTGGTATCGTACCGAGCACACCTGAAACCGGTTATGGCTATATAAAATGTGGTGATTTGGTTGGTAGTGGTCCTGCAAAAATAGTATCGAGGTTTGTAGAAAAACCGGCCAAAGCACTCGCCGAGCAATATTTGACCGAGGGTGGCTATCTCTGGAACAGCGGTATGTTTCTGTTTAGTGCACGCCGTTATCTGGATGAGCTGCAGGCACACAGCCCTGAAATTTTGTCGGTTTGCCAAAAGGCCATGTCATCGGCCTCGGTAGACAGCGAGTTTCTCAGACCCGATAGAGCTGTTTTTCTCGATTGCCCAGCAGATTCTATCGACTATGCGGTGATGGAAAAAACCCCCGATGCCGTGGTGGTGCCAATGGATTGTGGCTGGAGTGATGTGGGCTCCTGGTCGGCACTTTGGGCTGAATCTGAAAAAGATCCGTGCGGTAACACCCTGAAGGGTGATGTGATGGCGCTGGATACCCATGATTCGTTTATCCAGGCTGATCGAAAATTGATTGCGACGGTGGGGCTGCGGGACGTGGTGATCATCGAAAGTGACGATGCCATTCTGGTAGCCGATAAAAATCGCGTGCAAGAGGTCAAAAATATTGTTGACCAATTGCGAGAGGAAAAGCGTTCCGAAGCAGAGGCTCATCGCAAGGTTTTTCGACCCTGGGGGTATTACGACGCCATCGAAAATGGTGAACGTTTCCAGGTAAAGCGGATTTTGGTCAAACCCGGTGGGCGGCTTTCCTTGCAGATGCATCATCACCGGGCGGAACACTGGGTTGTGGTGAGTGGCACCGCGCTGGTGACAAAGGGCGAAGCGACCTTTCTGCTGTCGGAGAATGAATCGACATTTATTTCTATTGGCGAAACCCATCGCCTGGAAAACCCGGGGTCTATTCCGTTGGAGATCATCGAAGTACAGTCCGGGGGCTATCTCGGCGAGGACGATATCATCAGGTTTGAAGATATCTACAAGCGAAACTGAGGTGGTTTTTAAAGTGACGAAGCGGGTTCAAACAACGTTAACGGCGCGTGAATATTTTTATATGATCGGGGATGTTCTCATCAACGTTTAATTCAAAATTCTGCCGAAAGTATTCATACACCCGGGGATGAGTGCGGGAAAAACGCAAATCATCTCGGCCATCGAGCAAAACATCGAAGATAATCGCCAGCTTTGCCCTGTTCGCAATCAGCTCCTGCCTCATTTTTTCCTGCTTTTCTGGCGTGGCAGGGTAGACACAGTAGGTATCGTAGGCAGCGGGCTCTCTGTTGTAGAGTGCATAGAATCCGGGTATTGAGGGTGCAAAAAAACATTTTTCATCACTCCCCGAACGGGTATTGATAATGCTGTTCAGCTGTTCAAGCATGTCCGCCTGGGGTTGAGGCAGCAGGAAAAATTCGTTGTTCAGAACAAGTTTTACATTGGTTTTTGGCTTGATCAGGCGCCGTGCGCTATTTTGTCGATTTTTATTATTCAGCAGAATTGAGCTGGCGGTCAGAAGCGCGAGAACAGACAGAACCACAGCCGGGGGAAATAACAGGGTGTTGAGGGCGACAATGACGATCAGGCATGGATGTATGCTCAGGCACAGGTGGTCAAAGTCACAGCGTGAATAGAGGTGATGGAAATACGCCATCCCCACAGTACTGCTACTGATGATGAGTGCAGACGAATTTGGAGTCCTGTCGATCTGTAATAGCCCGATGACCACGCCCGCCAGATAAATAAGAGGCAGGGTATTGAACAGCGCCTTGAACAGAATACGTTTGGCTGGAGGTTGATCTTTCCAATGGGGCGTTGGCCTCCCCAAAAAGGGCAGTGGTAGTGACAGATTGGTTGTCCCACGTTTAAAAATGGTCAGGACTTTTTCCCTCCAGTAGGCTTTGGCAAAGCCTGGATGTCGAACGGCAATGTAAAGTAATGGTATCAGGCCAATCATTGTTCCGACTGTAAATACACTGCCTGTGACGAGGAAATCCAACTGCCCCGAT
>CATLZI010000317.1 GCA_950063125.1 uncultured Porticoccus sp.
CTGCCGCGGTGTTGCCGTCCTCCACCAATCCTCTGGCACCACTTAGGGAAACCAGGTAAACCATGTATAGAATGACCGCCGGCAGGGTCTTGGCAAATCGGCCCTGGCGAGGGTCTGTCTTACTGAGGGGAACTGCCAATAATGCCACCACCAGAACCAGCACCGGCACAGACAGACGCCAGTGAAGGGTGGCAACATGGGACGGAAGCGTCGAACTCAACAAAGCGCCAGTTGCCAACGTATCCACCTTGTCCCGGCTCCTTGGTTCTTCAGGCTTGCTCAACCGCTGACCATATTCCTCAAACCGGGTGATCTGGTAATCGGCATTGCCCGGAACACCCTCAATTCTGTAGCCATCCTCAAGGACCAGGAAATTCGCCTCTTTCGGGTCGGGACTTACACGGACGTGCCCGGTGGGCGCAACCACCAGTACCAGCTGTTTACCCTCCACGGCATCGGGGTTGTTTTCCGCCAGGAACACGTCCCGCATTTCTTTCTGCTTGGTCACCTCTTCGGTGTAGGTAACACCCCGACCACCCTGCAGAGGATGGAAGTGCCCTGCAATCAAACCGTCCAGTTCACCGCGTTCCTTTTGGGCAAGCAACAGGGCTTCGGCTTTTTGCATCCCGGAGGGACTGACATCCAGGCTCAGCCAGGCAACAATCGATGCGACGAACACTGCCGGAATCATGGTATAAAGCACTAACCTGCGCACGCTCATACCACAGGCTCGCATCACGGTCATTTCACTCTGCACGTAAAGCCGACCGTAACTGAGCAATATGCCAAGAAAGAAAGCCAGCGGCAGAATCAATTCGAGAAAACCGGGCAGGCGGTAGCCAATAATGGCCAGTAGCACACCAGCATCCATTTCACCCGCTGCCGCTCTTGCCAGGTACTTCACAAATCGGCCACTGGCAACCAGGATCAGCAAAATCCCACTGACAGCAAATGTAGAGATCAGTAGATCCTTGGCAATGTAGCGAAATATCAGCAAGTGTGGGTTCCTGTTATGCTCGGCGGACTAGCATTGGAGTTGTTCATCCAATTATCCAGAATTACACTGCTATTGTCTCGCACTCCCTACCCCTCAATGGAGATATCATGGAATTTAACACCTTTGTCGGTCAGCTCACCACCCGCAAAACCGAGTGTCTCGTGCTGGCCTATGGCCCGAAGGGGCTCGACTGCCCTGACCTTCAACAAATCGACCAGGCTACGGAAGGGTTGATCGCGCGACTGATCAAAAAAGGCGATATCAAATATGCCGACGGCGGCATGCAGCTGATCAATGAACCAAAAGGCCTGGCAGCGGAACGCCTGCTCATCTTCAGTGCCGGCAAAGAAACGCTCAACGAGCAAAGCTGCCTCAACACCCTCTCCTCTCTGGCCGGCCATTTGACCAAGTTGCCGATCAAATCTGCCTCCATATCACTGGAAGGCATCGCCGTAAACGAGCGCGAGCGTCCCTGGCTGGCTCAGCAGCTTGCCCGCAAACTGGGCGAAGCGGCGTATCTGTTCAACCCGTTCAAGGCCCGGGAAAAGAAGCCGGTAAGCCTGGGCAAGGTTTCCCTGATATGCCCGTCCAAACAGGGACTCGGCCCGGTGAAAAAGGCTCTACTCCTCGGCAGCGCCATCGCCAACGGTGTCAACCGCAGCCGGGAACTGGGCGACTTGCCCGGCAACATCTGCACCCCCAGCTACCTTTCAAGTCAGGCCAAGGAGCTGGCGGACCAATACCCCAACCTTGACTGCAAGGTCCTGAGCGAGAAACAGATGGAAGCGCTCGGCATGGGTTCACTGTTATCGGTGACAGCGGGCACTGAGCAGCCAGCCAAAATGATTGTGCTGGAATACAAGGGGGGCAAAACCCGTGACAAACCGATCGTGCTGGTGGGCAAGGGGGTGACCTTTGATTCCGGTGGCATCAGCCTCAAACCCGGGGCCGGCATGGATGAAATGAAATACGATATGTGCGGTGCCGCCAGCGTTATTGGCACGCTGTCGGCAATTGCCGAGTACAAGCTGCCCCTGAATGTCACAGGCATTATCCCGGCGGTCGAAAATATGCCCAGTGGCACTGCCACCAGGCCGGGTGATGTGGTGACCAGCATGTCCGGACAAACCATTGAGGTGCTCAATACCGATGCCGAGGGCCGCCTGATTCTCTGCGATGCACTCACCTACGCCGGGCGCTACAAGCCCTCTTTCGTGATTGATATTGCAACACTTACCGGCGCCTGTGTCATGGCGCTGGGCAGTCATGCCAGCGGCCTGCTGAGCAATGATGACACCCTGGCACAGGCACTGGAAAGCGCCGGCCAGACCAGCGGTGACCGGGTTTGGCGACTCCCCTTGTGGAATGAATACGACAAACAGCTGAAAAGTAATTTTGCCGATATGGCGAATATCGGTGGGCGGGAAGCGGGCACCATCACCGCAGCCTGTTTTCTGGGACGATTTACCAAAAATTATCGCTGGGCACACCTGGATATCGCCGGTACCGCGTGGAATAGCGGCACCAACAAGGGTGCCACCGGTCGCCCCGTTCCCCTACTGGTCGAGTTTCTGGCTGGGCAGGTCAGCCAATGACCAATATCAATTTCTACAAAATTAATGGTGGTTTCAATGAGTCGCTGATGCTGGCCTGCCAGTTGACGGAAAAAGATTTTCAGCAGGGCCTGCAGGTATTGCTTCACACGGGTGACAAGGAT
>CATLZI010000318.1 GCA_950063125.1 uncultured Porticoccus sp.
TGCCAGGACATGATGTGGCATGTGTTGGCGGTAAAGACCGCATCGGCACAGGTCACCGGCCAGGGCTGCTGATCAACGTCCAACACCAGCGGACGGCGCAGGTTTTCGGCGGGATGTTCATCAATCCAGCTGTTGATAGCGTCGTGATTCACCGCCAAGTCGGAGGTTTGCCAGATCAGGTGAGGTAATCGGGGGGCAAAGTACACAGCGTGCTGACCGGTGCCACTACCCAGCTCAAGTACGTGACTGGAAGATGCCAACACCGCCTGTAGCACCTGAAAAATCGGCTGCCGGTTATTTTCGCAGGCCTGTGAAAAAGGTTTCGCCATCACCCCTCCTCCTGCTCCGCCACGTCCCGAGTGAAAACCCATTCCTGCGCTGAGGACATGGCAGACTGAAACCCATAGCCACCGAAATCAAATGCCTTGATGCCTTCGGGGTCATCAATACGCTGTTGAATCAGGTAGCGACTCATCAGCCCACGGGCTTTTTTGGCGTAAAAACTGATAATTTTGTATTTGCCGTTTTTCCAGTCCTTGAATACCGGTGTGACGATGTCGGCATTCAGCAAACCCGGCTGCACAGCTTTGAAATACTCGTTGGAGGCCAGATTCAGCAATACTGGTCGCGACATTGCCGCGAGCTCAGCATTCAAGCCATCGGTAATTTTTCTGCCCCAGAACTGATAGAGATCGGCACCGCGCGGATTGGCCAGGCGGGTTCCCATTTCCAGCCGGTAGGGTTGCATCAGATCCAGTGGCCGCAACAGACCATAGAGTCCCGACAGAATCCGCAGATGCTGCTGCGCCCACTGCAGGTCGTCCCCCGAAAGGCTCTCGGCCGCCAGACCGGTGTAAACATCGCCCTTGAAGGCCAGCAGCGCCTGTTTTGCATTGCTGGTCGTGAATTTCGGCTGCCAGTTGAGATAGCGGCCAAAGTTCAGATCACCCAGCTTGGCACTGATACCCATCAACTCCGACACCTGTGGTGGCGAAAGCTGCTGCAACTCGTCGATCAGCGCCTTTGAATCCTCCAGATAAGCGGGCATCGTAAAGTCCGCTGTGGTCGATGGCGTTTCATAATCCAGGGTCTTGGCGGGAGAAATAACAGTCAGCATGGTTTATCCAATGTATGAAATCATTACAGGTTACCATGGTCTATTATACTGCGTTGATCGCAATCTGTTCGTCAGGAGAATCCATGCCCCGGGTCGTGCCCCTTTTCTTATCCACGCTAATGTTGCTCGTATTCTTGAGTGGTTGTTCGGTCAACCCCGTCACCGGCGAAAACCAGTTCTCACTGATGTCGGCAGAGCAGGAAGTGGAGATAGGTGCCAGCAACTATGCCCCGTCCCAGCAATCCCAGGGGGGACGCTACATCATTGACCCGGAAGTGCAGGCCTATGTCAGCGGTGTGGGAAAAAAACTGGCCGCCGTCAGTGATCGTCCCGACCTGCCCTACGAATTTGTGGTACTGAACAACTCGGTGCCCAATGCCTGGGCTCTGCCCGGTGGCAAGATCGCCATCAATCGCGGGCTACTCGTGGAACTGGAGGATGAGTGCCAACTGGCCGCCGTGCTGGCCCACGAAATTGTCCACGCCGCCGCCCGGCACAGCGCCGCACAGATGACCCGTGGCACTCTGTTGAGCATCGGTGCCGCCGCTGTCGGTGTGGCGGGCTCAAACTATGGTCTCGGCGAAATGGGCTCACAAGTGGCACAGATGGGTGCGGCTGCCTGGATGGCCAAGTACGGCCGCAGTGCCGAGCTGGAATCCGACGCCTACGGTATGGAATACATGGCTCGCGCCGGATACGACCCCAGTGGGGCAGTCAAGCTGCAGGAGACCTTCGTCAAACTGAGCGAAGGTCGTCAACAGGACTTCCTCAGCGGTTTGTTCGCCAGCCACCCCCCTTCACAGGAGCGGGTTGATGCCAACCGCATCAAGGCCGCGACACTCCCCAAAGGCGTCATCAATCGCGAGCTCTACCAACGCAAAATCGCCCAGATCAAACGCGACCAACCCGCCTACAAGGCCCAGGAAGCGGCCATGAAAGCCCTCAGTGCCGATAACCCGAAAGCCGCTCTCGGTGAACTGGACAAAGCCATTGCCATTCAACCCGATGACGGTTATTTCTGGGAATTGCGCGGCCATGCCTGGGCCATGCAGAAAAACATGAGCAATGCCGAGCAGGCTTTTACCACTGCCATCGGTAAAAACCCCGACTATTTCAGCCACCATCTGTCCCGGGGCCTGCTGCGTTTTGAGGAGGGCAAAAAAACTGCTGCCCGCAGTGATCTGGAAAAGAGTTACCAGCTGCTGCCTACCCCCTATGCCGGTTACTATCTGGGTGAAATTGCACTGGAAAACGGCGACCAGAAAAATGCCATTAATTATTTCCAGTCCGCAGCCCAGGGTGGCGGTGAAATGGCCAAGAAAGCCCAGGCCCGGCTGGCGGTACTGGAACTGGCCACCGCCCCCCACAAATACATCCTCAGCCAGTTGTCCCTGACGGACGACGGCTACCTGCGCGTCACCGTCAAAAACAACAGCCCGGTCACCGTCACCAATGTGAAGCTGCAGGTCACCGAGATGGTGAATGCCTTTATTGCCGGTGGCAGCTCCACCATGAGTGGGCCGCGGCAGCTATCGCCGGGCCAGCAGGTGTCCATGAAAACCCGCATAGGCCCGTTCGCGGATGG
>CATLZI010000319.1 GCA_950063125.1 uncultured Porticoccus sp.
CACCAAGGGTCTCAATCCGCCAAAGACCTATGTGTTGGAAGCGGGTGATCGGGTGGAAATTTATCGACCCCTGACCGTGGATCCCAAAGAGATTCGCAAACGGCGTGCGGCAAAGGCCGGTAAGGGTGCTTGATTACTCGGTGGTTTCGATATTCACTGCCGTGGGAATAAAGTCGCCTCTAAAACCCACCAGTTGGTCGTTTTCAAAGAAAATAGCCATCCGTTCCCTGACTTCTTCGCCGTTGCTGGGTGACAGACTGTAGTAATAGTCCCAGCGATCTTCATTGAAGGTATCCGAAATCAGGGGTGTCCCCATCACAAAGCGCACCTGGGACTTGGTCATGCCCGGACGAAGCTGATCAATCATGTCCTGAGTGATGACATTGCCCTGCTGGATATCAAACTTATACACATTGGGCAGTTTGGGCATACTGAAATCCGGCATCGAGACACCTGAGCACCCGCCGAGTAACGCGGTCATAGCCAGGTAGCAGGTAATTCTTGCAGTAAAATGCATTGGGGGTTCCAGAGTTTTCAGTGAACGGCGATAATACAGAATCAATTGAGTGTATTAAAGAGGCGGTAGCAGAATGAAGGATGAAAACCGGGACTTACGGAAGGCGGGGCTCAAGGTCACCGTACCCCGTCTGAAGATCCTGCAGATTCTTGAGGAAATCAATGATAGTCACATGAGTGCCGAGGATGTATACCGCAAATTACTCGAAGCCGGTGACGATGTCAGTATTGCCACGGTATATCGTGTGTTGACCCAGTTTGAGAGTGCCGGCCTGATTACTCGGCATAATTTTGACAGCGGGCCAGCAGTTTATGAAATTGATCGGGGCATTCATCACGATCATATGGTGAATGTGGATAGTGGCGATGTGATTGAATTTCAAAGCAGCGAGATTGAGGCGTTGCAGAAAGCGATCGCTACCAAGCATGGGTTCGATCTGGTGGGTCACAATCTGGTGCTCTACGTAAAAAAGGCTAAAAAATAATTGAGGGTTGATTACGCGATTTTGGTCTGATTTCTGCCAGCTTCTTTGGCGCGATACATGGCGCTGTCGGCGGCTTTCATGACGCCATCAAAATGCAGGGCGTCCTGTGCATCGGCAACACCGATACTGACGGTCACCCGGATATTGCCTCGGCGTCGTGAAGCGCCGCGCTTCTTTTCGCCGCTGGACTGATAGCGTGGTCGATTTTTGTTGTCCCGGGTGGCCATGTCGTAATTTGCAATATTCTTGCGCAGTTGTTCCAGGTAATCGACGACCTGCTCCCGTGTTTTGCCGCGAAACAGCAGGCAAAACTCCTCTCCCCCAAAGCGGTAGGCTCGTCCGCCCCCACTGACCCGGCGCAGTTGCGCGGCAATGGCACGAAGTACCTGGTCGCCCAGGTCGTGACCATATTGATCATTGATGGATTTGAAATGGTCCACATCCACCATCGCCAACGCATAGTGGTTTCCCATGGTGCGTACATCGCGGAGCAGTGCCCGCCGGTTGGGGATCTGGGTCAGTTCGTCCCGGTACACCATGTTGAGCAGGGCCTGGGTCTGGTTGATAATCAACAGTAATCCGGCGGCAGAAAACATGATTGAGGAAATATGCGGTAACTGAAACCATCCCACGGTGATAAAGCTGAAGAACACGCAGCCTGGCAGACTGCTGTCCAGATACTCCCGGCGAAGCAATGGCAGGATGATGCTGAAGGTATAGACCAGTAGAAACAGTAATCCCGCTGTGGCGGATATCTTCAGGCCGAAAAAAGTACTTTCGTTGATGCCGGGCAGGAGGTGGGAAAACCAGAGGGGTTGCCACTGAAACAGGCTGATGATGATCAGTGCAAAGATTGAGATGAAGGCTGTCAATACCAGAAAAGCCGGGTGTCGCCAGCCGGTGTCGGGGAGAACAATGAACACGCCCAGTATCAGTGGCAGACAAAGTGAGATGAGGCTGAAGATCTGGTTGGCCGGCTCAGCATTCAATGGCGCCTGCAGGAAATGCCGAATCAGCCAGTAGCTGATCAGCATTGTCATGGCCGTACCCAGATTTTTGGATTGGTTTGCCAGTAAAGCCATGAAAGCGGCGAGCCCGCAGACGATGAAGGGCAACTGCTCCAGCAGAGCCCGTTGATCGCCGTTCAGTGCCGGATATTGCCAATAGGTGAAGACTGCCAGCATCAGGCAGAACATCGGGGCGAGCAGGCGAATAATAATTTGTGACATAACTGGCGAGTTGCGTTCGCCTTCCCTGTTCAAAAGATAATCAGTCTAAAAGGTTACGGCTGTTGCGTAAATATCCGGACGCGAGAGCTATCTCATCATTTGTGAGTTACACGGCTGTGTTCCAGACTCTATAAAAGCGGTGTGTACATGTGGAAATGGTTGAGAATAACAACAGGGTATTTACTGCTCTTATCCCCGGTTCCTGCAGTAGCAGACCGGTTTTGTTGGTTGCTGGCTGAAACCTATTACGAGCAACTCTACTGTGAAGTGCAGGCTGCGGGTCAGGGGGCTGACTTACCTTCATTGCTGGACTTTCGGCGTAACAACGACAAAATCCAGGCCCTGCTGCTCAGACGACCTGCCACCAGAGCCGGTATTGACGTTGCCGTGCCAGCCGATACCCGACTGCCTGTGCCGGAGATCGTTGAGGCAGCAAAACCCCTCGAGACTGACAACGTACTGGATGG
>CATLZI010000320.1 GCA_950063125.1 uncultured Porticoccus sp.
TTCGCCCCAACCACCACGCGATGGAAACATAGTCGGTGAAGACGCTGCCATCCCTGCTCACCAGGGTTGGGATGGTGCCTTTCGGGTTGAGCGCCAGGTAGTCGGGATGCTGGTTATCTCCCTTCAACAAATCCACCCAGTGCGCTTCAAACACCAGTTCCAGCTCTTCCAATAGAATGTGTATTCCAGTGCTGCAGGAGCCTGGGGTCATGTAGAAGCGCATGTTCATCGACCCACCTCCATACCCCGAAACACACTGCACTGCCTGAACACATCGAGCGATGGTTCAATTGACTTGTGTTGGCAGAACTTGGCCACCAGCTTCACCAGGCCTTTAATGTCGCGCCCACAGGCGCTGGGAAAAACCTCAACCAACTCCTCAACCAATTGGTGAGGTACTTGCAATTGAAATTGCTGCACCATTACTTGCCAGATTTTAAGACGATCTGCGGCATTGGGTGGGCGATACTTGATAAGCGCTATACAACGCGAAACGATGGCTTCATCGATATCGTCTACGCGATTGGTGGTCATAAACAACAAGCCGTTGAAATATTCCAGCACCCGTAAAAAAACGCCCACCACAGCATTGGCGGCGATGTTATCGTCCCGGCGCTTGATATATACATCCGCCTCGTCGACTAGCATCACCGCTCCCCAGCGCTGTGCGCGAATCAGGGTGCTTTTAAGTGCCTGCTCCATTTCCACCACGTTTAAGCCCAGCTGACCTGAATGCACCCGATACAACGGGCGCCGAATCACTTCGGAGTAGACCTCTGCCGACAAGGTTTTACCCACACCCGGGGGGCCAGCGCACAGCACAGTGGTACCACCTGACTTACCCTGCACCACATCGTCCATCAACACATCCATTTCTGCGGTGAGGATATCAATCAAATCCGTCTGCTCAGGGGGAAGAACCAACTTCTCTTTTAGTTGCGGTTTATATTCATAAAGCTCAACATCATCCACATGCACCCAAATATGGTGATGCAACTCAAGATGAAACATCAGCATATAGCCATGAACCGGAACTTCGGTAAACATGAGCTGTGGAATATCATCCCTGACGGCCTCCACCTGGGCTTCAATCCTGTCATTGTAATGAGTACTGCGACCGGCCTTGCGCAGATACTTCGCCAACACATCACCACTTGTCTCGAACTCTAGTGAGCGGTCTTTAATGATTTCTTCGTCATTGACCATTCTTGCCCGCTCACCGGAGCTGGAAAGCACAATGCGGCTTTTGCGGGACCAGTCAGTATTGCGATGACTCGCCGTCGGATCATCAGCATAAATACCCGTTCCCTGACCAACAAACTGATGGCCAGTGCAGGCGCGCAACTCGAAATACCGCTGGTTGGATCGATCGTAGGCTGCCATCAATTCGATTGTTTCTTTGAAAAAGCCTTTTGCCGCCAAAATCTCCGGCAAACTATAACCCACGATATCCCGCTCCAGAATCATAAGCGAGACCGACTGCAGTTTTCCCATGGCGTTCGCTTTCAAATCAAGAAGCACCCTGCCTGACTCCTCCTCCCCGGGCGGGGAGAAGTCGATTCGAGAAACCACAAAGGGCAGCGGTTTGCCTTCAGCATTGCCTTTAAACAGCCAACCCCTTATTCCCTCATTCAACAAATAACCAATGAGATCAGGAACCAGGGATTCCAATTCTGACTCCCGATAACGTTTGTTATCCTTGCTCAGGGCTTTGGTCAACGTATTAATCTGGGCAGCCTGCAAGGTCATTTCGCTGCCTGCCCTGTTGTACAGAGAGGACAGAAACTCCAATTGCGTTAGGGTAAAGCGTTGAAATGACGCTTCCGCCCGAGCTCCGAACCGAAGCTGGTCGAGCAACCCATCCAGCTCTGGAAACCGGTCAACTAAGGACAGTAAATAAGGACGTTCAATATAAAGCTTCATCTGCAGACAACCATAATCTGGACATTGCTGAACGAATAGCAATCCCCATGCCGCCTGATAAGTGTCTGATTATATTGAAGTGAAGAACCACTGCAGAGAACAATGGACGGTACATTCTGTAAGAAATGTGAGCTAACTGACAGCGAGCGCCGGACATGAAAAAGGCCGGCAAAATGCCGGCCCTTTAGAGTATCCAGGAGAGCGCCATTAACACGGCGCCCCGGACCTACTCCTCATCCATCTCCACCGCTTCCGCTGCAAGCGGGCGATCAACCAACTCAACATACGCCATCGGCGCTTTGTCTCCGGCTCGATAACCGCACTTAAGAATGCGGATATAACCACCAGGGCGGTCTTTGTAGCGTGGGCCCAGATCAGTGAACAACTTACCGACGGCTTCTTTGCTGCGGGTACGAGCAAAAGCCAAACGGCGGTTAGCTACACTATCGTTTTTCGCCAAAGTAATCAGAGGCTCTGCGTGACGACGCAGCTCTTTCGCTTTTGGCAAAGTCGTTTTGATTAACTCGTGCTCAACCAAGGACACCGCCATGTTGCGGAACATCGCTTTACGATGGCTGCTGTTTCGGTTGAATTTACGACCACTTTTACGGTGACGCATCGCTCTTTTCCTTTACAACTTACGGCCCCGACAAGCGCGGAGCAATTATTTAACGTTTCTTCAGTACGCGCTCATCATCACGCAGACTACCTGGAGGCCAGTTTTCCAGACGCATACCCAAAGAAAGACCTTTGGACGCCAAGACG
>CATLZI010000321.1 GCA_950063125.1 uncultured Porticoccus sp.
CAATGGGAACCTATCGCCGAGTGTGGATTACTGGGAGCAAGTTCATCTGGCCCAGATAGAGGACCCTGCGCAGGCTTGGAATGCTCTTACGGTTGGGGCTTATACTGAGAAAACAACCAATGACGATCCAAGTTTTTACGGATGGTCACCGTTCGCAGAGTCGGGCGATATCTCCCCTGCATCTCGTTCCGCAGTTAACTGGGCCTGGAGAAAGCATGCGCCCTATAAGCCGGATGTGGTTGCAGAAGGTGGCAATCGGCTGCTCTCGCCAGATGCAACCGAAGTTTCAAACGCTGACGTTATTTCGTTACTGACCACATCCGGAAGAACTACAGGCCAGTTATTTGAGACAAATGCCGATACCAGCGCTGCGTGTGCCTTGGTTTCTAGGCAGGCTGCCATACTCATGGCTGAATATCCGGAATATTGGCCTGAATCCATTCGTGCGCTGATAACTCATTCAGCCGAGTGGACACCGAAAATGTGGGAGCGCTTCGGGCTTCTGCATCGGCAACACAGCCCAAAGCTGTCCAAGGAAACCATGCTCCGATGTGTCGGCTACGGGGTGCCGGACATCGAGCGCGCTAGATACAGTGCCAATCATGCCTTGACGCTCATTGCTCAGGACAGTTTGCAGCCCTTTGCCAAAGATGCAGATGCTTCGAACTCAGGCGATCCCAAGTTGAATAAGATGCAGCTTTATCAGTTGCCATGGCCTATTCAGGTGTTGCAGCAATTGCCACCGGAGTTGGAAGTTAAACTCCGGGTAACCTTGTCTTACTTTATTGAACCCAACCCGGGGCGCCGAGGATACCGGCGACGTTACAGTTACCAATCTCACGGACTTCGCTTCGAGGTTATTCGTCCTGGCCAGTCGCTGGAGAATTTCCGGGCGTCAATCAATCAAAAGGCGAATGAAGAAACCGATGATTATAGTGGCCCCGAAGGTGACAGTGATGGCTGGCGACTCGGGCCGCAATTGCGCACGAGGGGTTCGCTTCACTCCGATATTTGGACAGGCGCAGCTGCTGATTTAGCCGATATGCACACCATAGCGGTGTATCCAGTAGGAGGTTGGTGGAAATATCGGACTGCTCAGGATCGTTGGAAAAACTCCGTGCGCTACAGTCTGATTGTCAGCATTGACGTGCCCGATGAGAGTATTGATATATATTCAGTGGTTGAGAACCTGGTCGAGACTCAAGTTGAAATCAGCACAGAGGTCTAGTCAGTTACCCTCGTCAGACACCACTAGCGACTTGACCCCCATCCGGTGCTCATTAACTGAGTAAAATCTCTCTGTTAGTGGTATTCGCGTGATGAGGGTGACGATGCTAAGCTCACTTTGACAGGGGTCCCATTTTTTGCTGGAACTACCGTGTACTGGGCGTACGCCTGTCCCGAGGCTGAGTTGACTGTTCACGCAGGGAGCATCTGGATGTTAGCCCAAGTAGGTGAAACGATGAAAGCAACACCGACGATCAAGATAAACGAATGCGCGGGCCGCTGGCTGGGTCGAGTATGGCTGGGTGTTGTTGCTCGCGAGAAGCAAGCAGTCCATTGGCTGGTAGGAAAAAGCATGCCGGTAGTTGTGGCACGGGCTGCTCTTTGGATCATTGAACTCGGTTTGTTCTGCGTGCTGCTATATGCAGCTTTTTGGGTGGCAGTGCTGCTTTTGTTCGCGGTAGCGGTCGCATGGGTCGGGCACAGTCTGCTTTACTTGGATGACGACAATAAGCAGGAGTGGCGCGAGGGGCATTCCGGCTTCGGCTTGTATGACAAAACAGAGTGGCGTCACGACATGGGTGACGATGAGCCGTGATAGCTACAGCTGAAGGTGGATTCGTTATTTTGCAGCACCTTTAGAGCCAGCCGCCAAAGCAAGACGAGAACCGCTACCTCCCGCAGCCTTTGCATCTCCGCTTGCAACTGTAAGACCTGCAAGGATATTACCGGCACGAACCCCTGCCCATGATAGAGCCATAACCCAAAATGCAGGCAGCACGATAAACATCATCGCCATCACAAAATTCAGCAACATATCCCCAAACGCATTGTTTAACCCCAGCAACGGGTTGAAATTACTGTGTGGCGAATCCCAGCCGTAGAGGGCATTGAGGATGGTGGAGTCCACCCACCGCGCCAGCTGGAACCAGAAATCCACGAAGAACAAGGCAAACTGCACTGCCGTGACTGTCACTACGGTCTTCAGGTCGTAGGTACCAAAGATCAACAGCAGTGGGATGCAGATAACCATGGCCATCTTCAGGAACGAAAGCACGATTGGCAATGCCTGGCGCACCACGTCCATCGCCGGGAAAAAGCCGAGCGAACCCACCGTTAACCCCAGGTCTGATGCCCCGCGGGTCACAGCGTTGGGCAGTGTCATACCGATTTGGCCGCCGTAGTCGGTGTATACCTGGCCCTGGTTCATGACCTGGTGCTGCGGTGAGGCAATGGCCCGGATCACCGAATCATCGACCTGGGCCTGGCTCAGAAAACCCGCCCACTGGCCAAACCGGGTCAGCAAATTGGGGTCAACTTGGGTGAGCAAGCGTTCTCGCAGCCCCGTACTGCCGTCCAGCCACCAGTCCCGGCAGCTTGGGTAGCCCCCGCCGCTGGTCACTTCAGCCAGCCCAGCATCCCGGCTGTCGTTGTAGGGCCAGGCATCGCGGGGGGC
>CATLZI010000322.1 GCA_950063125.1 uncultured Porticoccus sp.
GTCCCATGATAACCCTAGCCACGTCGGCAGGTATGGTAGCGGTTTTGGTGTCATCGGAGGTGTTGAGGCGGACACTGTCCTGGTCGCACACGCTGTTAGTGCTGGTGTTCATCAGTGCTGTCGGCAGTGTGCTGCTCAATCTGCTTTTTAGCGATTCGGCCCGGGAGTTGGAAACACTCGTTGCCGGCATGTTCAGTCAACTGCAGGAACAGGGTGAAACCGGCGCTGCCCCATTTCAGCCGGGGCGTACTTTTTTGCTCGGTGTCATTGCTTATGTGGTAGCACTGACATCAGTGGCCTGCCTGGTGCTGGCACGTTGGTGGCAGGCCGCGCTGTATAACCAGGGTGGTTTCCAGCGGGAGTTTCATCAATTGCGCTTTTCTCCCGCGGTGGCGCTGTCACTGGTTGTGGGTGTAACAGTCTGTTACCTGGCTCCTCAGGAGTACGGCAGCTGGGCGGGGTTGCTGGGATTGCCGTTATTTTTAGGGGGCATTGGTCTGGTTCACTGTACTGTGGCGCATTACCAGATCGGCGTGCACTGGCTGGCAGTTTTTTACGTGGGACTGGTGATTATCGGTCCACTGAGTTTGGTACTGGTCGGGTTGGGTTTGCTGGACAGTATCTTGAACATACGCACCAGGCTGGTGAAGGGTAAACGCTAGTTTACCAACCGGCGGTGTCAACAGATTAATAGTGAGAGGGTATTCGAGATGGAAGTGATTCTTCTGGAAAAAGTCGGCAAGCTTGGCAGCATTGGTGACAAAGTAAATGTTAAGGCCGGTTATGGCCGCAACTATCTTATTCCAAAAAATAAAGCCGTGTTTGCCACTAGCGCCAATATGGCAGAGTTCGAGGCCAAGCGTGCCGAGCTGGAAGCTGCCGCGCTGGAACAGCGCACGGCTGCTGAAGCCCGTGGCCAACAACTGGCTGCATTGCCAGCCATTGTTATTGCCGCCAATTCAGGTGATGAAGGCAAATTGTTTGGCTCCATCGGTACGCGCGACATTGCGGATGCAGTGACTGCCGCCGGTGTCGAGGTGAGCAAAAGCGAAGTGAAGCTGCCTGAAGGGGCTCTGCGTGAAATTGGTGAATATGACATTGATATTCAGCTGCACGCTGAGATAACCCAGCCGATTAAATTGTCTGTTATCGCTGAGTAAGTCGGCAGATTCAGGCGATATCATAATTGGTAACAACACGGCACTCCATTTCTCGTGGCAGTGCCGTTTCCGTGTTGGCGGGTGATGGGTCAGATGGTTGAAGACAGAGAAGCACTGGAACAGCAGCTGCCGCATTCAATTGAAGCGGAACAGGCGGTGCTTGGTGGTCTGATGCTCAGCAATAGCGGCTTTGATGCCGTTGCTTCGCTGATATCCGATAAAGACTTTTTTGCCAGCGACCATCAACTGATTTTCCAGACCATGGGGCAGCTCAACGCCGAGCAGAAGCCGCTGGATATCATTACTCTCTCCGAAACCCTGCAGAATAACCGACAGCTGGATCAGATAGGCGGTTCCTCCTATCTGGTTGAGTTGTCGAACAATACCCCCAGTTCTGCAAATATCAACGCTTACGCGCAAATCGTACTGGAGCGCTCCATTATCCGGCAGCTGATTACTGCTGCCAGTGATATCGTCAAAAAAGGCTACAACCCGCTGGGTTGGGACAGCAACAAGCTGCTGGCTGAGGCAGAAAAAAGACTGGTTGCGATTATCGAAAGCCGGCCCAATCAGGGTGGCTTTCTATCGGTTAATGAACTTCTTAAAGAAGTGGTTGAGCGGATTGACCAGCTTTTCAACAGCGATGCTGACATTACCGGGCTGAGTACCGGATTTGCCGATCTCGATGAGAAAACATCGGGCTGGCAGCCATCGGATTTGGTGATTGTTGCAGGTCGACCTTCAATGGGTAAGACCTCGTTTGCCATGAACATGGCGGAGCACGCGGTGTTGCATCAGGAAAAGCCGGTGCTGGTGTTTAGCATGGAGATGCCGGCCAGTCAGCTGATCATGCGAATGATGTCCTCTCTCGGCAAGATTGATCAAACAAAATTGCGGGCCGGTAACCTGTCAGAAGATGATTGGCCGAGATTGTCCAGTGCGGCCTCCCGCCTCAAGGATCGACCGCTGTTCATCGACGACACACCGGGTATCACTCCCATGGAGCTGCGCAATCGGATCAGGCAGGTGACCCGTGAACACGGTCAGCCCGGCATGGTCTTGGTGGACTACCTGCAGTTGATGAGTGGCAGCGTCGCCACCGAAAATCGGACCAATGAGATTTCACAGATATCCCGGGAGCTGAAAAATATTGCCCGGGAGTTCAACTGCCCGGTGATTGCCCTGTCTCAGCTCAGCCGTAACCTTGAGAACCGCCCCAACAAGCGCCCGATCAATTCGGACTTGCGTGAATCCGGTGCCATCGAGCAGGACGCCGATGTCGTCGTCTTTATCTACCGCGATGAAGTCTACAACGAAGAAAGTCCCGACAAGGGTGTGGCTGAAATCATCATTGGCAAGCAGAGGAATGGCCCCATTGGCACTTGCAAGCTGACATTTCTCGGCAAATATACCCGCTTTGAAAACCTTGCCAGAGATTATTTTGCTCAGGACTAAGCGGTTTTGTTTCCCCACACTGTTTCCGGATAGATTATGCAGATTTTTCATACGGTAAATGGCC
>CATLZI010000323.1 GCA_950063125.1 uncultured Porticoccus sp.
AGATAATTTCACCACCTGCAGCGGCCGCAATGTGGTTCTGCAGCTCTATGTGGAAGCCAAGGATCTGGAGAAATGTGATCATGCCATGACCTCCCTGAAAAACGCCATGCGCTGGGATGAAGAGGTCTATGGTCGCGAGTACGATCTCGATCTCTATATGATTGTGGCGGTGGACGACTTCAATATGGGGGCCATGGAAAACAAGGGCCTCAATATCTTCAATACCTCCTGTGTGCTGGCCCATCAGGCCACCACCACCGATGATGGTTTCAATCGGGTAGAGGCTGTGGTGGCACACGAGTACTTTCACAACTGGTCCGGTAACCGTGTTACCTGCCGGGACTGGTTTCAGCTGAGCCTGAAAGAGGGCTTTACCGTGTTCCGCGATTCACAGTTCTCTGCGGACATGGGTTCCCCGGTGGTCAAGCGGGTCGAAAATGTCACCATGCTGCGCACGGTGCAATTTGCCGAAGATGGCGGCCCGACGGCCCACCCGGTGCAGCCTGCATCCTATATGGAGATCTCCAACTTCTACACGGCCACCATTTATGAGAAAGGGGCAGAGGTGGTGCGTATGATTCATACGCTGCTGGGTCCGGAATTGTTCCGTCGCGGCTCTGATCTCTACTTTGAGCGCCACGATGGCCAGGCTGTCACCATTGAAGATTTTGTAGCCGCCATGGCCGAGGTCAGTGGCAGGGATTTCAGTCAATTCATGAACTGGTACCGGCAGGCCGGCACGCCTCGCCTGACTGTCACCAGTGATTACGATGAACAGCAGCGACAGTTCAGATTACATTTTTCACAGAGCTGTCCGTCCACTCCCGAGAGCCAGAACAAACAGCCTTTCCATATTCCGGTAACGGTGGGATTAGTGACAGACGCTGGGGATTTGCCGCTGAGTCCGGCTGGTGAAACCAGTCATGTTGTGGAAATTACCGAAACCGAGCAGACGGTGGTTTTTGAGCACATCGATTGTCGACCGGTGCCATCTCTGCTGCGCAATTTTTCGGCCCCTGTAAAACTGAATTATCCCTATAGTTTTGATGAGCTGGGTTTTTTAATGGCCCATGACAGCGATGGTTTTAACCGCTGGGATGCCGGTCAGCGGCTCTCCATCGCGTTAATGCAGTCGTTGATTAAAGATTTTCGTACCGGTGAACCACTGCAGCTGGATAGCCGTTTGCCAGAGGCCTTTGCCAAGGTACTGGATGAAACCGAGGCTGATCAGGCCATGCAGGCACTGGTGTTGACCCTGCCTACTGAGTTTCTGCTGGCAGAGTTATCCGACGTTATTGATGTCGAAGCCATTCATCAGGTTCGTCGCTTTGTCTGTGGTGAGCTGGGGAAAACCCTGGCGCCCGCTTGGCGTAAAGCCTATCTGGATAACGTGCAGCCACAATATGAGCTTTCCGGTGTTGCCATGGCGCGGCGAAGTCTGAAAAACCTTTCCCTGCGCTACCTGTTGAACAGCGGCGTTGAGGATTCCCTGTCACTGGCCCATGACCAGTTTATGACTGCGGACAACATGACCGACCGGTTGGCAGCATTGTCCGCACTGGTTAATGACCCGCGGGACGCGGCGGTGACGCTGGCAGAGAAGGCGCTGGACAAATTCTACCAGGACTGGCAACAGGAGCCGCTGGTGCTGAACCAGTGGTTTCAGGTACAGGCTTCCTGTATACGTCCGGGTGGCCTGGAACGGGTAAAAAAACTCATGCAGCACCCTGCATTTGACTTCCATAACCCCAACAAGGTGCGCGCGCTGGTGGGTGTATTCTGTAACAGCAACCCGGTTAACTTTCATCGGCAGGATGGCGCTGGTTACCAGTTCCTGGCTGATAATGTGCTGGCACTGGACAAGTTGAATCCGCAGATCGCTTCCCGTCAACTGACGCCGCTGACCAAGTGGCGACGCTATGACCTGTCGGCGCAGTCATTGATGCAGGAGCAACTTTCCCGTGTGCTGGCAGCGCCTGGTTTGTCTCGGGATACGTATGAGATCGCTTCGAAGAGTCTTTGAGGGATTACCGCTGCACTCTGTTGACTTGATGCGTGTCAATGACAACGGTGATGAATAAGCAGACACTGGCCTAGGTAGATGTGCCAAACAGGTGTATCTCCAAAGTGACAGCAACCCCTCTTGAAGGGGTTTTTCATCGTTAATATTTAGGAGAGCCTCTGGCTCTCCTTTTTTTGCCCGCTGTTCTGGACGACCCCTTTGCGTTGATTATCGGGCAGTGGTTTTTTTTGTCCGTTTTTTATTGTTCAGGTGATCATGAAGTGCCAGGAATTGTAGGGTCAGCGGATGACTGGGCGCAAAGTGAATCAGCGGTTTCCCCGCCTGATGTGATTCGCGCATTTTTACCGACTGATTCAGATAGATGGGCAGCACCGGGTGCTTTTCTGCAATCAGCTCATTGATGATTTGTGTCGGCAAATTGGCTCTCGGCTGAAACTGGTTGGCGATGATTCCTTCAATCAGCAGGTCTTCGTTGTGATCGTCCCGTATTTCGCCAATAACATGCAGAATGTTGTACAGGGCATGTCGTGAAAATGCGTCACAATCGAAGGGAATCAATACC
>CATLZI010000324.1 GCA_950063125.1 uncultured Porticoccus sp.
TTTATCCCTGACAACAGCTGCCTAGCCGTAGCAACAAATGACTACCTGACTATAACTGTTGCCTACCGATTCACAACTGACGCCTGATAACCGCTATTCACCACAGGGTAAATCGCTTCATACAGCCCACGCAAATTGGGCAGCATTCCTTTAATTGCCTTATCGGTCGTTGAGAAATAGGGCGCTCTAAGCCCATGATAATCAACCTCTCCTCCCACCTTTTCAAAATCAATTCCCGACTTCGCCAACAAACGGGGCAGAAAGGGTTCCATCATGGCAAATGCCATGGTCATTCCAGTGATTTCTGTAAGAGAAGTTGCCGCCAGGTATGCGGCCACCGAAATCAGGGAAAAGGTACGGCGCTCATGAAATGAACAGTCAACTGCATCCAGATCACCGAAACGAGTTCGTCCCTCCCCCGCACGCCGCCTGAAAGCTCCGTCAACCGCCAGCCTGGAAACCTCACAGATCGTCTCGCGATTGAGATGGAGGCTGTCGAGAAGCTTTCTGTCCAGGTTGTCACCACAAAAAGCCTCCATCGGGAGGTGTGAAATGCCTTTATTACCGGCTGGCACCAGCCTCACACAGCCCGCACCCCTGTTGGTTGCCTTGTGTCTAATCAGACAGTGCAAGGAGATATCATCAAAGGCATCCCATTCCTTTTTGGCGGGGAAGCGGTCTATCGGTTCGTATTTGAATTCTTCGCAATAAACACGGTATCTGATGCTATACACTTCCGCTTTCTGCTCGGGAGTTGCAGCATATTCAACGGTGAAATAACGTTGAAAATCCTCGGCTATGGACAACATACTTTCGTTCATAATGCTTCCCTGTGACCCTTGTCAGATCAGCTCTTCATCCTGCAGCAAGCTCTCACTGGTACTTTCTCACTACACTACAGTAAAGCACAACATGCTCTTTCCAGCGAAAACCCGCTCCCCGCTTCTCCAATCACCGCAAAGTAAGCATGACTCATACGCCAGAACCAATAAATACAGATTACCCCCCCCGAAGATTAACACCCATTATGTGAACTGTATCACTTTCCGGGCCCAGGAAAGACAACCTCTGTTAACGGCTCCACCTAACGAAGGACATTCCGGCGAAGTTCATCGATCAAGCCAGTTACTGCCGAGTCCAGCAGCTGGTAGGTATTTTCAAACCCCTTGACGCTGCCGTAAAAAGGGTCGGGGATTTCCGGTTGCTCAGTCTCCGGGCAAAAAGAGCGAATCAACGCCAGTTTGTACACGAACTCATCAGGGCACACCTGCAGCAGGTCCCGATAATTGTCCTGATCCATCGCCAGAATGTAATCAAATTTTTCAAAATCCCTGGCAACCACCTGCCTGGAACGGCCCCGTTTCAGTTTAATGCCAAACATACGGGCTACCTTTTTGGCCCGCTCGTCAGTTCTCTGGCCGGCCATACTGACGTGAGTCCCGGCAGAATCCACCTTGACCATGCGCTGCATGCCATGGGCCTTAAGTGCATGCACCAAAATTCCTTCCGCCAGAGGTGAGCGACAAATGTTATGTCGACACACCATCAATATGGCCCCCCCCCTCATAGGCGTGCCTCGTCTGGCTGGCCGACATCACCGCTTTCTGCTGGTCTCAACAGGCTGGCAAAAATATACAGATAGAAAATCCAGCTCACTCTGGCGGAGTCCAGTGGCGAACCGAACAAACCAAAGACCGCGATTGCGATAACACCCACAGAAAATGCGACATACAGTGGCAATGTATTCTGTGGCAGGCATGGCACCAGTGCCGCAATGAGGCAGAGCAGCAAAAACAGCCCCAACCCGATCCAACCATTGTCATACCAGGACTGCACGTAAATATTTTTGATATGCCAGGGCAAATGCGCAAAATCATTGTAGAAAAACCAGTGATCAAGTCCTTCGGCAAAACCACCGTTGATGAGCAAATTTTCATTACCGGAACCAAATGTCACGTCGTCCAGTTCAACTACTGTGTCCCTGGAAAAGTTTTTCAGGTAGAGGGTCGTAGGCCAGCGTGCGAGCCGTGACCGCTTCCCCACATTGGCTGAATCCAGGGTGGTCGACACCGTTGTGAAATGATTGCCCGTGTCCTCAAAGCGTATGGAAGACGCGTGGCAGTTTGCCCGAAAATTACTGGCAAAAATCAGGTTTCTCTCACAGATAAACACCGCGAGGCGTGCTTTATCCGGCGCCCTGACCCGGAGCTGCACAGTGTATTCAGTGTCCGACCGAATGGGAATTCGCTGACCAAAGGCGAGATCTTCACCGGGTCCAAGCCGAAGATACGCATTACCATCGTCGCTCTCGATGGAAAAGCTGCCGACAGCACTCACCTTTTCGGGAAAGCGGTAGGCATAGTCCGCCGGGAATGAGCCAACCCCGTTCCCCAACAACCTCGCTCGCCAACTACCGGAACCCGCATCCACAACGTTTTGCCAATGACCCAACCGGGAGTCCAGGTCGCTGGCCACCGTGTCCATACGCTCGTTGAATTTATACCCACCCAGTGCCACCGCAAAAACACCCGGCAACATCACCAACAGCACTACCGCCAGAAACTGATTGAAGTA
>CATLZI010000325.1 GCA_950063125.1 uncultured Porticoccus sp.
ATGCGAGAAATTCGGATTCCACCCATTCCGGGCTGATATTGCGGCCGTAACTGGAAATCATCAGGTTTTTACGTCGCCCGAGAATATGCAAGAAGCCCTTGGCATCGAGATAGCCGAGATCGCCCGTGTGGATAGTCTGTTGTCCCCAACTTGATGGAGTATTGGCATAACCGAGCATGGCGTTGCCATTAACGACAACTTCTCCATCGATAATTTGCACATTCAGGTGCCGCAGGGGCTTTCCACAACTACCGGGAACCTGATCGCGGGGGGTGTTCAGACTCACCACAGAGGCGCATTCTGACAGGCCGTAGCCCTGGTAAGCGGGAATGCCTGATTGCCATGCTTCTATCAGCAATTGACTCGCCACTTTGGCGCCGCCCACGGCGACAAACTTCAGTGATTTCGGGGTCTGCCAACCATTGCGGACACTGACCACCAGCAGTTGCAGGAGTTGTGGTGTCAGGATCAGGGTGTTGGGTTGGTATCTGGTGATGGTTTCAATCAGGGCAGACGGTTCAACTGTCGAACTGCCGGAGATGCCCATTTCCTTCAGGGCGGGGATAATCACCTCTCCACCGAACAGCAGCGGTGCATAAATACCGGCAACATTTTCCAGCAGGGTGCTCAATGGCAACAGGCATAGGTGTCGTGGCTTTGATAGCCCCACAGCACTGCCGAGGAACATCGCCTCGTCGATCAATTGCTGGTTGCTGAGGCAGACCCCTTTGGGGGTACCGGTTGAGCCGGAGGTGTAAGTGATTTTTCCGGTATTCTCAGGAATGAGAGCCTGGTCCTCGCAAGCCGAGAGACGGTTCAGCCAGAGCTTGGCAGTACCGGGTAGCTGCACTGTTTCCACTATCTGTCCGGATAGCTCGATCACAGCGTTGGGACCGGTGACGATGGCATCGACAGGCGTTTCTGTCAGAGCATGTTGCACCTGCCTGTTGGAGAAAAAGGTTGGCAGGGGGAGCAGGCAGATGTCGGCCAGCTGGCAGGCCAGATCAACGACCAGCCAGTCGGGGCTATTATCGAGGTGCAACGCCAGCCTGCCGATCCGGTGCTTCTTCAGCAGGGCAGCCAGATCGCCACAGCGTTGTATCAACAAACCGTATGTCAGGCCCTGTGTGGCATCTCTGACGACGATCTGGTCGTCGTTATAAAGCCCATCAAGCCGCGAAAGAATAGTCGGCACTATTTACCCCACGGAGCTGTAGCTGTTCTTTGGCCAGGCTGTCAATGCGCGCATCATAAAATGAGAGCGCTGCCCGCAACGTTTTTCTCTCGTTGATTACGTCTATGGCCTGTGCCAGCTGTCCGGCAACCACAACTGGTTGGGTCTGGTAATAGCTGCCCCATTCCTCCTCGGTGGATGTCTGCAACCGAGAAGCTCTGGCGTCCGCGATAGGGTGCAGTTCAAATCCCAGTTTGCCGATGGCTTTCCTGACCTGTGGTGTCGCAGTAAACACCAGCCATTCAAAATTGGCTCGCCGTAGGGTGGCCGCCAGCAGAATGAATAGCAGCTGACTCGAGCCCCTTTGGGTGGCGGCCAGATTGCCGATTTCGGCAATCTGATGGCGAACTACGGGTACAGACGAATAACGGTTGATTTCCAGCTCGATGGGATTGTCCAGGTACTGCTCAAGAAACAGCGGACTTGCATCGACAGGCCGGATGCCTGTTACGGCAGACAGTTGATCCCGACAGGACAGACTGAGGAAGATGGGCAGGAACTCGTGCACCGTGGCGCCATAGGTTTGAAAAAACTGTCTGGCGATATACTGTTGTACAGTCGCGGTGCTTTCAGAATGCGGTGAGTGCAGGTTCAGTGCCGGCGCCGGGGCAAGCCATCGGTGCAACCACTGTTTGGCCTGGATGTTGTCGGGATATTCCTGGCTGGTTTGTCTGATTTCTTGCATGTTCATACCCTGATCGGTACCTGGTTACCTTGCAGAGTAGTGGCTAATACTTAAAGAATTCTTAACAACAGCGAGGGGTGCATAATTCCCTCAGTATCC
Source organism: uncultured Porticoccus sp. (assembly GCA_950063125.1). GTDB lineage: Bacteria > Pseudomonadota > Gammaproteobacteria > Pseudomonadales > Porticoccaceae > Porticoccus. Next base: position 2,019 of record CATLZI010000325.1, read on the forward strand.
CAGCCATGGCCCGATCGAGATTGGCAGTAAAAAAAGAGGATTAAGCTGGATTCCATCTGTCGGGATGAACCCGATAGATCGAATTGTTCTGTGCTTTGTGGGGGTGAATCGGCGCCAGTCAAACTATACTGAAAGTAACCTGTTTACACTGATCAGGAGGTGCCGGATTATGAGTATCTCACCTGTATTGGCTGATTATCTCGGCCGCAAAAAAATTAATTATGAAGTGCTGAAACATGCACAAACCAGTAACTCGATGGCGACTGCCCGGGAAGCACATGTCCCCCCGGAAAAACTGGCAAAAGCGGTGGTCGTCAAGCAGGACGATCGCTATGCAATGTGTGTAATTCCCGCCTCCAACAAATTGATACTGGAGTGGCTGGAGTACGGTCGCCAGCACGAGTATGAAATAGTGGATGAGCGTGACCTGAAAGGGCTTTTTCCCGACTGCAACGAAGGTGCTATCCCGGGACTGGGGCAGGCATTCAAGCTGGATGTCATTGTCGACAGCGCCTTGCTGGATAGCCACGATATCTATATTGAGGCAGGTGA
>CATLZI010000326.1 GCA_950063125.1 uncultured Porticoccus sp.
GAATCTGCTCGATTGAGCGCCGCTCGCCACCGTAGAAAGCATATTCCGTGTCGCAATAATGACAACGCAACGGACAACCGGTCAGTCGCACGAAAACCGTCGGCAGGCCAACCGTGGACGACTCACCCTGGAGAGAATAAAAAATTTCAGTAATGCGGACAGACGTTTGGTTCATGGGAGGTACTGCATGTCATCGATGCCGCAGTTTAACCGACATTTGCAAAATCAGGAGGCCATCCGATTAAAAGTGTTGGTCCAGATAGCGTTTTGCCAGGGTCGCCGCGTTATCATTGCCCGCGGCGGAGGCTTCCAACAGGGATTTGGCCTTCGCTTTATCACCCATCAGGAAATACACCTGGCCGAGTTTGAAGGCGGCGTCAGAGGCTTTACGGTTCGCTGGATACTGATCTACCACGGCAGAGAAAGCCTGACGGGCAGCATCGAGATCATTTTGTAGCAGATAAATTTCACCTAACCAGTAATGTGCATTGGCCACCAGCTTGCCATCCGGATAATCGGCGAGATGTTTTTTGAAAAGGGCAATGGCGTCTTCGGTCTTACCCGCTTTTAGCTGGTTGTAGGCATTGCTGTAGTGCTTTGCTTCATCCGTGCCGGAATTGACACTTTCGGCAGCGGGACTGTTAGCAGAGGGGCTCTCAGCTGAAGGGCTATCAGCCCGATTTGGGGTGGGGGTCACCGACAAGTCACCGGCTGCAATAGCACTGAGCCGCCGATCGAGGTCCATGTAGTCATCCAGCTGACGGGATTTTAACTGACGGATTTCGTGGCTCAACTCTTCCACCATTCCTCGCAGGGTTCGGACTTCCTCCTGCAGCATTTGCATCTGGTATTGAGCTCCCCCATTAAAGGTGGATGTCTGGGCAGGTGGGTCAGGGACAGCCCTGGGAGATGCAACTTGGGGCTGGCTGCCCAGTTCAGAGACGGGCGCAGCGGCAAAACCGACAATGGGCAGGAGAAAGAAAAGAATAATACCAACTGCAGTCACACGCATGGGATATCCTCTACCGATAGCACGTAAACGCTACACTGGAAAGACAATACGCCCGGTGTTTGAACACCGGGCGTTTGCAAAAAAGCAACGGCGTCTGGGGCGCGATTACTTCATTTCTACGCGACGATTCAACGCCCAGGCAGTTTCATTGCTATCCAGTGAAGCGGGGCTTTCCTCGCCATAGCTGATCACTTCCAGCAAATTGCCATTCACACCCTCGGAAATCAGGAAATCGCGAACAGCATTGGCGCGACGCTCACCCAGCGCCATGTTGTATTCGCGTGTTCCTCGCTCGTCAGCATGGCCTTCCAGACGAACATTGACCGGATTGTCGCGCAACCATTCTGCATGGAGGCGCAACGCAGCGGTAGATTCGGCATTGAGAACCGCGCGATCAAACTCGAAGTAGAAAACCCGTGGCACAGCTGTATCTGTACCCAGTGTCGTAGCAGTAACGCCTTCAGTTGATACTGAACCCGTAGACACCTGACTGCTTGGCATTGACGTGCCGGCACTCGCTGTATCTGTTGTATCAGTACCAGTCGAGGAACAGCCCGATAACAGCGCCATCACAACGGTAACCAAAGCGCCGTATTTGAGCAGTTGATTATTCATTTCTTTCTCCTGTAATTAAATAATGTAGCTTGTTTATTTTGGTGACCAGGCAGGCTCTCGGACATCGCCGACAGTTGCTGGCAGTAAAAATTTCACACCCGCATCCAGCGAAACAGCTGCCAGTACTCCCTTGCTGCCTTGTTTGGTTGCGTAAATCAACATAGCACCATTCGGGGCAACTGTAGGGGATTCATCCAGGTACGTTTGTGTTAAAACTCTCAGGTCGCCCGTAACCAGGTCCTGTGAAGCGATATGAAAATCGCCTTTATCGCGGTGCACCATAACTAAAGTGCGCCCATCAGGAGCAAGTCTTGGTCTGGCATTGTACGACCCTGCGAAGGTTAAGCGTTCTACCTGTCCGCTGGCAATGGTTAACTTATAAATTTGTGGCGCTCCGCCCCTATCTGAGGTAAAAACCAGTGATTTTCCGTCCGGGGTCCAGTTTGGTTCGGTATCAATCGCAAAATGCGTGGTCAAGCGCGTAAATTTTCGCGTCATCAAATCAAGCGTATAAAGTTCTGGATTGCCGTCTTTTGATAAGACAAGAGCCAGTTTTCGACCATCGGGTGACCAGGAGGGTGCGCCGTTGAGACCCCGGAAATTGGTTAACTGTTCGCGGGCTGCCGTAGCAAGATTTTGACGAAAAATGGCCGGCCGACCTGTTTCAAAAGAGACGTACACCAACTCCTTGGCATCCGGGGACCAGGCCGGCGACATGATCGGCTCGTCTGATGCCAACAGCAAACGTTCTCTGGCACCATCTGCATCAGACACCATCAGGCGAAATGACATTTTTCCGTTCTTGGGAATAGCACTCACATAGGCAATGCGGGTAGAGAAAGCACCGGGGATACCGGTGATAGTCTCATACACCTGGTCGCTTATGTGGTGAGCAATATCTCGCAATTGTG
>CATLZI010000327.1 GCA_950063125.1 uncultured Porticoccus sp.
GCAATAATGGTGTCGGCGACACTGGTCAGTAAGCAGTTCCTGCAGTGGTTGCCGTGGTCAGGCATGATGTTCTGGGCGTTGGGGCTGCTCTTTTATGCCAAGGTTGTTCGAGCCAACGGGCAGCTACTCACCGACCACAGTGTCCAATCTTCATGAACAGCGATGAGCGGCGGGATGTCAGTCACGCTGTCAATCCTGAGGAGCAGCCGTTTTATCGGCTCGGCCCCGAGATTGTCATGGATGCGGTGGAGAGCATAGGTTATCACTGCGATGGGCGGCAATTCCCCCTCAACAGCTATGAAAATCGGGTCTATCAGATCGGTATTGAGGATCGCCAGCCGTTAATTGGCAAGTTTTATCGCCCCGCTCGCTGGAGCGACGAGCAGATCCTTGAAGAGCATCAGTTCTGTTTTGAGCTGGAAGCCCATGAGCTGCCTGTGGTTGCCCCCATTCGCGATGACCGGGGGCGCAGCCTGTTCGAATACAAGGACTACCGTTTTGCGCTGTACCCGAGGAAAGGGGGGTATGGTCCAGAGCTGGATAATCTCGATAATCTCTATTTGCTTGGTAAATTGCTGGGGCGTATCCACGCCGTGGGGGCGGTGCGCCCCTTTGTGCATCGGCCAACCCTGACCAGCAGGATTTTTGGCCATGAGGCCGCGGCGCTGGTCAGCGAACAGTTTATTCCCTCCGAGCTAAAGGAAGCTTACGACTCGCTGGTCAGGGATCTGCTCCAGGCGGTGGATCAAGCGATTGCGAATGCCGGTCCCATCGACTATATCCGGGTTCATGGGGATTGCCATGCCGGTAATATCCTGTGGCGTGATGACAATGCACATTTTGTCGACCTGGACGATGCGCGAATGGCACCGGCCATCCAGGATATCTGGATGCTGTTGTCCGGGAGCCGGGATCGCCAGACGGCACAATTATCGGAAATTATCGACGGCTACAATCAGTTCTTTGATTTTCACCCACGGGAATTGCAGCTGGTGGAAGCTTTCCGTTCACTGCGGATTATTCACCACGCAGCTTGGTTGGCGCGTCGCTGGAGCGATCCTGCCTTCCCCATGGGATTTCCCTGGTTCAATACGGTGCGTTACTGGAGTGAACACATTCTTGAATTGCGCGAGCAGTTCGCCGCGATGGCAGAACCGCCCCTGCAGGTGATGTAGCGCCGGTGACGGCAATCAGTCCACCGGGTAGACGGTCTTGACCCCGGTCGATGTGCCCAGCATCAGGGCATCTGCTGGGCGCAGGGCAAACAGGCCATTGCAGACCACCCCGGTGATATTGTTGATCTGTTCTTCCAGTTTGCGCACCGGACTGATGGGGAACAGGTGGTGTACGTCGAGAATGACGTTGCCATTATCAGTCACCACACCCTGCCGGTAGACCGGATCACCGCCCAGCTTGACCAGCTCCCGCGCCACGTGACTGCGTGCCATCGGGATCACTTCCACCGGCAGTGGAAAGGTGCCCAGATGCTCGACCCACTTGGACTGGTCGGCAATACAGAGGAATTCGCGAGCCACTGCTGCAACAATTTTCTCCCGGGTGAGGGCGCCGCCACCACCCTTGATCAGCTCCAGGTGGGGGTTCACCTCGTCGGCGCCGTCCACATAGAGGGTAATCTCATCGACACTGTTCAGGTCGTAGACGGGAATACCATGGCCCCGCAGCCGCTCGGCTGAGGCTTCGGAGCTGGCAACCGTGCCCGTTATTTTGGCCTTGTGTTCTGCCAGCAAATCGATATAAGCATTGGCCGTCGAGCCGGTACCAATGCCAATGGTGCTTTTGTCGTCAATGCGTTGCAGCGTGAATTCCACAGCAGCGGCGGCGACGGCCTGTTTCATTGCATCCCGGCTGTTCGATGGTGTGCTCATGGTTCTGCCTGCCCGATTTCAGAAGTGGCTGATTATACGGATCAACGGGTGAAAAGTCAGATAATCCCCCGCAGCGCTGGTGTTGTCGGAGGGGAAAATTTACTATTGCCCGTTGATCACATAATTGGACAGTATCCAGAAAAATGCCACAAAACTACGTAAAACGTATCCTCAATGCCCGTATCTATGACCTGGTGGTGGAAACCCCGGTAGATGAGGCCGCACAACTGTCCCAGCGTCTCGGTAACCGGGTGCTGCTGAAACGGGAAGATTTGCAACCGGTGTTTTCCTTCAAGTTGCGCGGGGCCTACAACAAGATGCTCTGCCTCAGCGAAGAGCAACTCGCCAAAGGCGTGGTCGCTGCATCGGCGGGAAACCATGCCCAGGGCCTCGCCATGGCCGCCAAAAAACTGGGTGTCAAGGCAATCATTGTCATGCCGACCACCACGCCGCAGATCAAAGTCAATGCGGTACGGGCTCGCGGGGCAAAGGTAGTCCTGCAGGGTGACACCTATGATGAAGCCTCGGATTACGCGCTCAAGCTGGTGACCGAAAAGGGCATGACGTATATCCACCCATTTGATGATCCCGATGTGATTGCCGGTCAGGGCACCATTGCGATGGAGATTTTACGGCAGGTGTCCGGTCCG
>CATLZI010000328.1 GCA_950063125.1 uncultured Porticoccus sp.
CAGTACCCTGGCCGGCGCCACGCCGGGGACACCGCCCAGCAGTACGCCTCGGCCACCCTGCGCTTTCTCCAGATGATGAGCACCTGCCTGCACGGCCATTCGACCGGCCACTTCGGACATCGGCGCCAGCAGCGGCAAGTGCCCGCGATCATCGGTTACGGTTTCGTAGGCCATGGCAATGGCGCCGGATTTCAGCAACAGCGAGGCCTGGTTGGGATCGGCCGCCAGATGCAGGTAGGTAAACAGCAACTGGCCCGTCCGCAGCATCCGGCATTCATCCGGCTGGGGCTCCTTGACCTTGATAATCATATCCGCCCGGGCAAATACCTCTGCCGCCGAAGGGGAAATAACCGCGCCCGCCCGGCGGAAATGTTCGTCAGTAAAATCAATGGCGGCTCCGGCATCCTGCTCCACCAGCACCTGATGCCCTGCCGACACCAGTTCCTGCACCGAATCCGGCGTCAGGCCGACCCGGTACTCATGATTTTTGACCTCTTTTGGCACCCCGATCTGCATCACAAACTCCAATAACTATCCAATAACTAGCCGATGGCAATGTGGATGGCAATGTGCTTTCAGTGTTGGACTGCCCCCGTCACATTTTGCTCCGCGAAGCCCGTCAGCCCATCAACCTCCGAGCGACCAACGCCGACAGCATTTTCTGTCGCAGTAGCAAGCGCAACAGTAATACAACCCGTGTATCATAACTTCAGCCAGTTTGCTTGCCTGCTTAATCCTGAAACCCTGCAGCATTCACACTCGATAAATAGACACTCGATAATCGGATCACAGCCATTTTGCCCAATCCATTCTGCAAACCTGTCTGCCCAGCACCTCGCCAGAGAGCGAGCGCACCGGGGTTACTGAGACTGATCCTGCTGGTGGGCAAATTATTGATACTGGGATGGCTAGCCAACATCCCCGCAGTTATCGCACAAGCTCAGCCCACCGTCATTATTTCCGGTGAAGTCTCCGCCACCGTCAGGAAAAATATCGTCCAACATCTGGGGCTGGGCAGCGAGCACTGTCAAATCAGCGACCGGCGTCGCTCTGTATTGCTCGAGAATGCAGACGAAAAAATCCGCCAGGCACTGCAGGCACTGGGTTACTACCATGCCAGCTGGAGCCCGGCACTTTCCAGTAGCGACCAATGCTGGACAATGACGATCAAGGTAATACCGGGCACAGCCACCACCCTGGGTCGGGTACAGGTTGAAATTGACGGGGACGCCCGGAACGATCCAGCATTTACCCGGTTACTGGAAACATCACTGCCAAAAACCGGTGAGCAGTTGAATCACGGCCATTACGAAGCCTTCAAACAGTCCCTGCAAAAACTGGCGCTACAGCGCGGCTATGCAGAAAATCATTTTACCCGGCAGCAATTACAGATCAGCCTTGAAAACCAGAAGGCCGACATACTGCTCGGTTTCAATAGCGGTCCCCGCTATCATTTTGGGTCCGTGAATTTCGAACAGGCGGTTTTTAATGATGCTTTTCTGGCGCAGTTTCTGCCTTTTTCTGCCACCACCCCTTTTCACGCATCCCTGCTCAGCCAGTTTCAACAATCACTGCTCAACAGCCGTTACTTTGACCAGGTCATCGTCACGCAGCAACCACCAGACCGCGAAAAGCAACAGATTCCCGTCCAGGTGGTGCTCACCCCCGGGCCCCGCTACAGCACCTCGCTGGGGGTAGGAATTGCCACGGATACCGGCCCCAGGGGCAGCGTCGGCTTCCGAAACAATCGAGCCAACCAAAAGGGGCACCGCTATGGGGCCGATGCCCAGTTGTCGAGGGTGAAATCCACCGTCAGCCTGGAATATCAAATCCCCCTGCAACAACCGGATACTGAATTTGTCACTTTCAAAACCGGCTGGGAAGAAGAAGACACCGATAGCGCCAACAGCGAAACCTGGTTTGTCGGCGCCGCCCACAGCCGCAGTCTGGACAACGGCTGGATCAGAACCCTCGACCTGGTTTATCAGGTGGAATCCTTTAAAGTGGGAAGTGACCGGAACAGCACGGAACTGGTGGTACCCGGCATCGGCTTGCAGAAAACCCGGGCAGATAATCCGGCCTACCCTTACACCGGCTGGCGCACCCGTTTCAGCCTGCGGGGTGCCGCCGAGTCCCTCGGCTCAGACCTGTCCTTCCTGCAATTGCAGGGAAGTGGCAAATATATTCTACCGCTGCTCGGTGGCCGGGTATTGGGGCGACTGGAAGGCGGCCTGAGTCTGATGAGCAATTTCGAGGAGATGCCCACTTCGTTCCGGTTTTTTGCCGGTGGCGACAACAGTGTGCGCGGCTATGACTACGAGGAATTGGGACCGATGAACGACCGGGGCGAGGTGGTCGGTGGGCGGCATTTATTGGCCGCCTCACTGGAATACGACTATCCGGTTTACAAGGATTATGCCCTCGCCGTTTTTTACGATGTGGGCAATGCCTTTGACAACAGCAGCTTTACCCTGAAAAGAAGCTTTGGTGTCGGATTGCGCTGGCGCTCGCCCCTGGGACCCATCAG
>CATLZI010000329.1 GCA_950063125.1 uncultured Porticoccus sp.
CCGGCGTTGGTACAAGCTCGAGCCGAAGCTCGGCCTCAGGCGCGCGCACAGGGTCGCTCGGAACCAACGGCTCTGGCCCCGCCTGGGCCAGCGCGCTGTTGTCCGACTTGCACCATCGCCTGGGTCAAAGCAACAATCTCATCGAAACCTAATCTGCCACCCGCACAAGCGCTCAGGAAACAGGCTATTTCGACATCGCTGTATTTGTGTGCGGAGATATCGGAGACAATGCGGGCCATCTCAGCCGGAAGCAAGCTGTGTCCGAATACTTTCCGACGAACCAGACTCAAGGATTCGATATAGGGCGCATGATGTACTGAAACCAGGTCAGACTGAGCCCCCCCGAGCCGCTCTATGGCGATATCTGAAAGCCCCGCATACCCTTTGGGAACCGTTTCATCAGACGAAATATTGAGAGTTGCGATGATGGAACGTCCCTGCGAGGAAATTCCCACCCTGGAACTGGCGGCGAATCCTTCTGAAAGGCACACATCACAATCATCACGCATGTAGACGACAGGCTCCTGATGAGTATTGATACCCATCTTGAAAACCCGTAACTGACTGGAAGACGCCACCATGTATCAACATCCTTTTCTGCGTCGAAGAATAATTTCAGTGTTCTGATCAGAGGTCGTTCATACGCCCTATCTGCCTGGCCAATCGCATAGCTTCGTTCTCTTCCATGGTTAGCAACGATTGCAGTAATTCTTTCGCCTCGGGAATCTCGGCTTTGTCGGCCATGGTGCGATAAAGGTCCTCTATCTGATCATGGAAATCGAATACTTCTCTGCATATGCCCTCAAAATCCAGCTGTGCGTAGGGCTCATCGCAGGTTCTGTGGGTCTTAATGGGATGGTGAGACAGGTAGTCGTAGACCCTTGTCTCCAATGCTTTGAAATCGCCCTGCGACTTGAATTCATTCACGATACGTTCCATTTCCGATTCATGGGTCGCCAGATAGTCCAGCAGCGCCCGTGCTCGCTCCTCTTCATTCTTCGTAGCGCAATGTGACATACACCTTGCAAGGTGAGCATGCAAATCCCGTGTCCAGCTAATAAGTTCTCCAAAGGTTTTGATGTCCATTTACCCGTTCCCCCTTGTTGTCATTAATCATGTCAGCAAACAGCAATTACCTACCACTTAAACTCATAAGCCTGAATTCACACTGAAAAACCCCAACAAAAGATGCAAAAAGAGTCGCTCAATAGCGTGGGCTTGATGAACATCAATTTTTCCAATTGGAAGTGTTCGTCTACCCTAAGCCGTCCAGTTGGGTGCGCTTTAACAGGAGTGCATTTACCGCAACAAGAGCGGAGCTTCCAGACATTGCGAGCGCCGCTACTTCTGGGCTTATCACCAACGGATAGAACACGCCTGCCGCCGCGGGAAAGGCGATGACGTTATAGCCCACCGCCCAGAACAGGTTCTGGTGCATCTTGCGCAGGGTAGCGCGCGACAGCTCGATGGCTCCCAGCACATCGTAGGGGTCGCTCTTCATCAGCACCACGTCAGCGCTCTCAATGGCCACATCGGTGCCGGCACCGATGGCGAAACCCACCTCCGCCTGGGTCAGTGCCGGGGCGTCATTGACACCGTCGCCCACCATGCCAACCTTCTTGCCCTGAGCCTGGAGCTCCTTGATCTTGTCTGCTTTCTGCCCCGGAAGGACATCGGCGATCACCATCTCAATGCCGAGTTCCCGGGCGATGCGCTCGGCGGTGGCCTGGTTGTCGCCGGTGAGCATCGCCACCTCCACCCCGCGTTCACGCATCTTTTTGACCATTGCAGTAGCGGTGGGGCGCGGCGCATCGGCAATGGCGATAAGGCCGACCAGCTTCCCGTCCTGGGCGACGTGCACCACGGTCTGACCCGCGCTCTGCAGACGCGCGGCCTCGTCCTTCAGGCTCGCCATGTCGACCTTCTCTTCGTCCATCAGCCGGCGGTTGCCGAGCAGCACGGTCTTGCTGCCAATCTCCGCCCGCGCGCCCTTGCCCTCGATGTTGGTGAAGCCGGTCAGCGGATCAAGCTGCAAGCCTTCGGCCTTACTTTGTATCGCCTGGGCCAGAGGATGGTCCGAGCCCTGCTCCACCGTCCCCGCCAGTGCGAGGACCGCCTCCTCGGTGCTGCCCGCCACCACGACCACCTCGACCACCTGCGGCTCGCCCATGGTCAGGGTGCCGGTCTTGTCGAAGACCACAATATCCAGCCGGGTGGCATCCTCAAGTGCAGAGGCATTCTTGAACAAGATGCCGTTCCTGGCGCCGAGGCCGGTGCCCACCATCACCGCCATGGGCGTGGCAAGGCCGAGGGCATCCGGACAGGCGATCACGAACACGGTGATAGTCAGGGTCACGGCAAGCAGCAGGCTTTGGCCGATCCACCAGAACCAGACGGCGAAGGTGAGCAGGCCGATTACGATGGCAATCACCACCAGCCACTCGATCAAGGTGAACCCGGCACGTTGGGCAGATTTTTTTCGCACGACAAATCGCAAGTTAACTGAATGCGTGATTCTTTG
>CATLZI010000330.1 GCA_950063125.1 uncultured Porticoccus sp.
CGGGGTTCATACGACGCACAATGGTCTTGCCAGCTTTGTTGAGGGTTTCCTCAAGGTCGCCCTTCATCAGGCCAAGCCAGTTGCGGTAGACCAGTGCCTTGTCTTCGGCATCGACAGCGGCCACGGAGTCTTCACAGTCCATGATAGTGGTCAGCGCTGCTTCCATCAGGATGTCCTTGACGCCTGCCGCGTCTGAGGAACCGATCTGACTGTTTCGATCAATTTGAACTTCCATGTGTATCTTATTGTTTTCAAAAAGAATAGCGCTGGGGTTTTCAGCTTCTCCACGGTATCCGACAAATTTACTCGGATCGAAGAGACCAACCTGGCTACCGTCGTCCAGAGCAACCTGCAACTGGCCATCAACAACACTGTATTGAGTGACCTCCTTGTGGGAGTGACCGGCAAGCGGGGCTGTGTCATCAAGGAGTTTTCGGGCATACGCGATAACCAGGGCACCACGAGCCGGGTTGTACTTCGCCGTCTTATCGGCGCCACCGGTTTCCGGGAGGACATCCGTACCATACAGCGCATCATAGAGGCTACCCCAGCGGGCATTGGCCGCATTCAGGGCAAAACGGGCATTCATCACGGGCACAACCAACTGCGGGCCTGCCTGTTGGGCAATTTCAGGATCAACATTCTCCGTAGTAATCGAGAAATCCTCTCCCTCAGAAACCAGATAATCGATTTCTTTCAGAAAAGCCTTATAGTCGCGGAGGTTGTGAGCTTTGCCACTATGCTGTTGATGCCAAGCATCAATGTGGGCCTGCAACTGGTCACGTTTTTTGAGCAATTGACGATTTTTTGGCGTAAATTCATCGATAATTGCACTGAATGACTGCCAGAAAGCCTCCAGATCAATATCGGTGCCTGGGATAATGTCGTGTTTGACGAGGTCGTGAATGGCTTGGGACACCTGAAGTCCACTCACTTGAATACGTTCAGTCATGATTGAGCCCTGTGGTTACGATAGGGAAGACGAGCGAGAATTGTAGGGAACCCGGTGGGGATTTAGCAATTTTATAGGTATTATTTTCGCTATTTACTCAACGAATGACGTTAGCCGTATCAATCCAGTGTTTTCGCCACGTCTGCAATGGTTCGTCGTATCCACTGATGTGCAGGATTGTGCTGCAACAGTGGACTCCAGGCCATTTTCAGCTCAATTTCCGGAATCTCAAAGGGTGGCTCGAGAATCACCACATGCGGGTTATCCACCAGTAGTGAGGCGGCCTTGGTTGGCAAAGTAATCACCAGATCATGCAACTCAGCCAACCTCATAGCGGCCTGATAATGGCGGGTGAACACCCGAATACGACGTTTCTTACCAATCCTGGTCAGCGCCTCATCGACCCAACCAAGGCGCTGCTCAGCCCCTGGCTCCATACCGACACCGACGCCCATCCCTGTTTTACTGACCCAGACGTGGCCGCTATCCAGATAGTTGTCCAGGGTGAAGTCGTGAATAATCGGATTGTGAATACTCGCCACACAGGAAAACGTATCTCGCCAAATGGTCATCTGATGAAACGACTGTGGCAATACGTCGAAACGGTTGATTACCAGATCAATACTGCCCTGCTCGACATCCTGATAACTGATATCGCTGGGTGTCAATACATCAAGTGTTATGTTTGGAGCTTCAGAGCGCAAACGCCGCATCAGATGCGGCAACAATGTCGACTCGGTATAGTCGCTGACAGAAATCCTGAAAACCCGGTCAGCCTCAGCCGCATTGAATTCACGGCGGGGAACGACCGCTTTTTCAACCGACGCCAGAACTTCCCGGACTATGGGCTGTAGTTGTTCGGCCCGCTCAGTGGGTGTCATGCCATCACTGGTTCTCACCAGCAGTGGATCATTGAATAAATCCCGAAGCCGCCTAAGGCCATTACTCATGGCTGGCTGACTGATCCCCATATTCTCCGCAGCTCTGGTAACATTGCGCTCTTTAAGCAGTACATCCAGATATACCAACAGATTCAAATCGACGTTTCTTATATTCATTTTAAAAATACCGAAAATAATAACTATAGATTAGCTAAATTTTAGGTCGATGGCTAGAATCCCTATCCACAATTTTTCCTTTTTTCTTATCCAAACTGGAAGGACACACCATGTCAAACTACACCAAAGAGATTGATGCTGTAGCCAAAGTGCGCAATGCCAACAGCACCTGGAGCGCCATCAACCCCGAGTCGGCAGCCCGCATGCGTATTCAGAACCGTTTCCGCACTGGTCTGGATATTGCCCGTTACACTGCCAAGATCATGCGTGATGATATGGCGGCTTACGATGCCGACAGCTCTCAATACACCCAATCCCTGGGTTGCTGGCATGGCTTTATCGGTCAGCAGAAACTGATCGCCATCAAAAAACACCTCAAAACCACCAAGAAACGCTACCTGTACCTGTCAGGCTGGATGGTTGCCGCACTGCGTTCTGAGTTCGGCCCCCTGCCCGATCAGTCAATGCACGAAAAAACCTCTGTTTCTTCGCTGATCGAAG